>CAZAKL010000005.1:7638-23042 GCA_964486025.1 uncultured archaeon | reverse complement strand
ATCGTCGCTCATATCCTTGAAGACATCTGCCCACAGGGAAAGGATCTGCTTGTCCTTGAGGTCAAGCTCATCTATGCGGCGGACACTGAAGCTCGAGCTGAAGAACCCGCCCACAGAACCCTCCAATGAACCCTGTAGGGCAGCTTTCGCTTTGTCCGAGAGTTCAGAAAGCTTGTCAAAGACTTTTTTCTTAACGTCCAAAACAGGTATCCTCTTCTGCACCTTCAGGCTATAGTCCTTTATCTTCCCCCGTACACTCCCCGGAAGGACGTTCTTCCACAAATACCCGCTGCCAAACTCCACGATCATCTGGGCCGACGCACCGAAGTTCAGGTACTTAGAAAACAGGGAGTACATCCGCTGATCACACGCAGGGGTTGCGCAGGTGGTCGTCACCGTAAAGTTACTGGTGCGTATAACGTTACGGACAGGGCTCCGCGAACCTACACTCTTCGCAAGAACTGCCCTGAGCCAAGACATCTCCGTCAGCGCCTTTGCTGCCCCCACAGGGGAGGAATACTCTAAACGACCTTCGAAGCGCTCATGAAGCCCCTTATCGGACACGTAGTCCTCCCCGGTGTCAAGCCCTATGCGCAGGGTATCCGTTAGAACGCCCACCAGCATAAATGGCCCGTCAATATACGTGTTTTCAAAGATGCTCTTTCCGGTACCCATTTGCATGGCGCGGTTGCCGTTAAACTCAACGGGGTACGCAATCCTCTCTGCCTCGTCGATGATCGTGGTGCTGTCCCTGTTGACCGTCGTTGTCGGAGGCGGGGTGACCGATCCAAAGCCCTTGGCAACAAAGAGCCCCTTGCTGGAGTATATTTCGTCGATGAACCTTTGATACTCCTGGGGGCTGACCTGCTCAGTGCCACATTCCGCACTTACCACTGGCAGGATCAGTAGAACAGCTGCAAGTACCGCTCCAATGACCACGGGAACACGGCCACCCATAACAGCATCACCAGGATAAACACGAGACTCGCAAGATAGATACGGGCAAAACGTGATTTAATATTCAACCGGTGGTACGTCACGAAGGCTGCAGAGTAGAAGAGCAAGATATACGGCGCAGGGACAAGTGTCGCAAAGATGCTGGCAGCAAGGATATCCCCCAGATTCGGAAAACTGCACTCCGTAAAAAAGCCCGGCACCTCTGGAAGCGCGGGACACAGTGCCTGAGAGAAATAGTATGCAAAGTGCCACAGAAATACAAATGCCAAAACGTACACGCCCCCAACAACAAATTTACGCGAGAAGCTTTCGGGAGACGGCAATACAGCAGTAACAAAGTACAGTATAACAGATAACGGGATGGCTGCGATGATCGAATCAAGAATCGAACGCAGCAGGAGAATTATCGTCGACGAAACGCCCATCAGTATTAAATACAACAGTTCTATAAAAAGAATGATGGGTTTAGACGCTGCAACCAAGGCAGTAGATGCTTACATCGATCTTGCAAGCCAACACATCCGCATCGAGATCGCGCCACCTGTACTCCGCGTAATCCTCTCATTCGCAGGGGTGCTCATCCTCGGCCATATCCTCGTGGAGCGCTTCTTCCGGTGGGGAGCGAAGGAAGCAGAACAGAGGCTCTCGGAAGGCGCAAAGTCCGGGATATACGGCATATTTTTCTTCGCTGCCTTGATCACCGTGCCGATATTCACGTACTTTGACGTGATTCTCGGGGGCATCGCAGCAGCATTTACCCTCGCAATATTCCCCTACTACTACGGGGCAAACATAAGAAGACGCGTGGAACAAAGGGCGGAAAAAGGGGCGGAAACAAGGGTTCAAACAGTTCAGGCAATTCCGGCCGCGGCAAAGGGCAGTCAAGTACCGCCACAGGCAAAGCCGGCGGAAACCGCTCAAGCGGTGAGTGAAAAACGGGGGGAGACCAAAGCCAAAGGAAAGAAACAAAGGAACGGGCAAAAGGTGCATATACCAAAGCCAAAAATACCCCACCCACCAAAAATAAACATTGGCAAATACGTGGAGAGGGCTGTCGCTGCAGCGGGCGGCGCGTTAGGCGCGCTTAAGAAAATCCGCCTGCCTCGCCCGAAATCTCAGCCGAAACTGCACGGGCCTGCAAAGAAGAATGTGCATCCACCGCAGCGCAAAGCCATCGACGCATACAAAAGCCCAGAAAACGTGAGAAAGGTCGAGGAGGGGGAGGAAACCAGAAGAGTGGAAAAGCACAGAGAGAAGCATACCTTTTTCCGCGCCCCTCTAGCCGGACGGGTAACAAAAATGCCAAAAAATAGTCCTAAAAATGAAGAAGCTCAAAAAGAGAGAGAAAGCAAGAAGAATGCTGGGGGAGATGGAAAAATGAGCATCTTTGATATGATATTTAAGCGCAAGAAGGAGGGGAAGAAAAGAGAACCTCCGAGGATAAAGATCGAGGAGATCACCCCCGAATCCGTGGTCACGGTAAAGGAAGAGAAGCTGCGGCCAAAGCCCAGATTTCCGAACATAATGAAAAAGTCCGTGGAGGAAATCCATGGGGAGAAAATCGAGAAAAAGCCCGAAGAAAAGCCCTTGGAAGAACCGGTGCCAAAGGAGCGGGAAACGCCTCAACCACAAATGGCGAAACAGAAAGAAGAGGTCCCCGAGGAGGTAGTGATATTCAGGGAGACGATAAACATGCTCGAGAAGAAATACATAAAGCAGGGTGTGGGAGCAAAGGGTACCAAACCCGAAGATCAGTCCAAGAAGGTCATACCTGAATCTGACAGGGGCCCCGCCAAGAAGGAGGCAATAGGAAGCATTTTTTCGCGAATTGTAGGGGAGAAAAAAGGCGAAAGGAGAACGGAGAAACCCGAACAGGGAGAACCTGCCAGCGCGCAGAAATATAACAAAACAACGTACGAACGCATAAAGAGCGCTCTTAAGGACCTGATATTCAGGGAGGAAAAGCAGAAGCGGGGCAGGGTGACATGGCGCGAAGTAAGGGAGATACGCAAACTTGCAGAGGAAAAGACAAAGGGATATCACGACCGGATCGTGGAGGAGGCTATAAAGCTGGGGGACAGGCCCCGCAAGGAGGATATAGAGGCCGCAGCAAGGAGGATCCTGGGGCTGTCCGAAGGGAAGCGGAAAGAATCGGGAGCAAAGAGTATAAGCAAGAAGGAGCACGGGAGGCACCACAGACAAAAAGATCAGGAAGAGTCAGAAGAGCCCGAGGAGGACATGGAAGACTTCGCATCGCTGCTCGGAACAGGGGAAGAAACCGGCGATGAAGAAGATGATCTGGGCTCACTCCTGGGGGGAGAAGGCGAGGACGAAGATCTTGGGAGCCTAGACCTCGGCGGGGAAGGCGAGGATCTGGAAAGCCTCCTCAAATAATCAGCACTTGTTTGTACCGAGGCTGAACGTATCGATCTTCGCGCCGGAGGGCCAGAGAAACACACCCATGTAACCTGTAATGTACGAAGAGGTCCCGCTTTTTTCATCGATAATCCTGAGACGTGTTGGAACGGAGTACGCGCGGGGAGAAACATGCTCGCTCACAAGGGCATCACGCCATTGAACGAGGCCCTTCCTCGTTGTCGAATAACAGCTCGCCTCCAAACCCGAACTTTTGTGCCGCCACATGAACACGTACGTGTTCGCATCGGCCCCGGTACCCACCTGCAAGTAGAAGGCGTAGTCGTATGCATCGCCGAGGGGCTTCATCACATCCTCCAGCACGTCGCCTAGATTTTTAAGCGTCGCGGTGTCAGCAACCTCGTTGTACATGACCTTCTCCTTTAGATATGCAAGAAGGTAATCGGGAGTATCGCAGCCGGGCCGGTTCAGCGTTGCAGTACTCACCACGCGGATTATCTGACGAACGTAGTACTCCGTCAAAAGGTCCCCCGCCTGCGCCCGAAGGTTCTTGCCGTAGTTGGCAGCAGCTGACACGAGTATCGCAGCCGCCACGCTGGCGATAAGCAGAAGGAACACTGTATCCATCAGCGTTGCTACTCCCTTGGCCACACTACCACCACCATGAAGTTCACATCATTGCGGACGGATGTATCTGTGCTCGTCTGGAAGACCACGGGAAAGTATCTCACGAGAAGGGGCGCACCGCGGCGGGGAGGATGGGATTGCGACCACGCCGAAGCACAGCTGTACGTCATCCCCCCGCATATCTGGTTTCCGCTCTTAATATCATTTTTTATGCTGTTTAGAACATTGCCCACCTGCTCGGGAGACGTGAGACAAACGGTGAACCCGACGTCCTGAATCTTTGTGGTCACAGCCTCGCAGCTCGTCTTCCACGTATCATCCGTGAGAACCCCCCACTGGGCAAAGGCATCGGCCACACGGATAAGGGCAAGGCTCATATCCACCTCGCTATTTGTTCTGTTCACTGCGGATGTCGCCCAGCCAAGTGCTCCGAAGAACACGAACAGGGCAAGGACTATGGGAACGATCATCGGGACATCCTCCAGCACGCCAAAGCCCCTCACACGATCACCCTGTCACTTGCATGGTACATTGGGATCGGGCTTCACACATATGTCAAGCTCCGTCTTATCCGTTCCAGGAGTATATGTCATCTGGACTATAAAATACTGCTGTTCGGTGCCGCTCGGAATCGCCAGTACATCCATGCCTTTGGGGATATGTACTGTAACGTCATATTTGCTTGACTCGCCCAGCGGTACAGTCTCAAACCCAAGCCACTTCCTGCCAGCACCGTCGAGAACGATAATTCCAAGGTACTTCGTGCTGCCCTTCTCGTAGACAACGGCATTGAGCTCGTACCTTATGGAAACCGTGCCCGCACGGAGGGTTGCGGGCAGGAGATAACTGCGGACCTCCGTGGTGTTCCGCACCGAGGTCACAACACGGGTGACGTCGCTCGCGAGGCTCTTTGCAAGGTTCTGAGCGGCCTGCTGGACGAAGTACACGTTAAGCGACTCCCTGACCATGGAGAATGCCGCAACGAGGAGGAGAAGAAAAATGAGGAGCACCATCTTTGAGAGAATGTAGTCGAGCATGAAATCACCCTTTGCCTATGCACACGGGTATGGAATCGCTGTTCCTGAACACGTAGACGGTGAGCACGGGCTTCGGGTCAAGCCAGGCGTTCAGGTCAGCGGTCCCACCGGAGCCGTTGAAGAAATCCGTATAGTCGCTCCCACAATTTCCCTTTCCGCTTTTCAGCAGGGCATAAAGGTAGGGGGAGAGGTGACGGATGCAGCTGAACTGCTGGGCGATCAGCTCGTTGTGCCTGTTATAGACATTGTGAACAAGGATATAGCATGTGCTGACATACTCCCCGCATAGACGAGCGCAACGGGATTTCTCTGCCTGATCGACAAAGATCTCGTGCTTAAAATCGTCCCCGCACTTGAGCTGAAGATTCACGACCTCCGTGGTCGGTGGCTCGGCCATCGCCGCGGAAGATATCGCCGAGGAAAGGGCGGAGAGAGACTGTTCCCACCGCTGGTCACACCGCTCGTTGGACACGATGTTCAGCACGCGAAATGCTATGGCAACAACCAGAATCATGGCAAAGACGGAGACAAGTAGCTGAAACGGGGCCTCCACGCCCTTCACGGCGCACCACCCGAAACATACGCTGCGCCCTTGGAGAACATGGGCTTGATAACACCGAACATCAGAATTGCAGCGATTATTGCCAGCACGAGGAGATATATTGTACTCCACTCTCCCGCTCCACGGTCGTCCATGTGTAGAAAAATGCTCAGAAGAATAAAAAGGTGGGGGATCACTTGGGGATCACAGCCACCGCACACCAGATGTCAGATTTGCAGCTGCCGGGCTCGGATATGCTACCGCCGCTGTTGGGGATATCGACGCTACTATCACTCGTAGATGTGCAGCGCACCCAAATCCTCGCAACGTAGTTGGCACTACTCTTGTATCGAATCCTGCTGCCACCAACATCAAAGTAGGATTGTATTGTTGAAGATACGCCCCCAGTAACGCAATCCGGTGGAATGGATGCCTCCCTTGCCACTGCATTCAGATCTATGGTGGTGTTCTTCTTGAACGTGATGGGGTCGGAGACGCGGACGCCGCCGTAGCCGCTGAGGTCGCGGACGAACTGGGCTGCTACCTTCTGGGGATCCTGGGTCGGAGTGGTGAAGCTGCCGAGGATCTGGAGGAGAACCATGAGGATAGCTCCGGCAACCACGGCAGCGATGAGGAGCCGGAATACTTCGAATGCCTGTCCTCTCTTCATGGAGATCACCCGCTATGAGAAAGTGGAGGGGGTATTTAAGGGTTGTGGAAAAGAAAACGGAGGATCACTTGGGCAATATCGCGACAACACAGCCTATGTCCTGCGTACAGTCAGAGAAATCAAACTGTGGCTTGCCGGTATATCCATAATCGGGAATATTCACCTCAACATTTTTCTTTTTCGACTTATCACTGGGCAGGCTCTGGCACCCGACCCAGATCCTTGCCACGAGGTTTGCACTACCCGTGTATACAATGGTTTTCCCACTCTCAACCTTCCCCTTATCCTTTATATCGGTGGTACCGTCCTTCTTAAACCGCTCCCTTAAATCATCTGCCACTGCACCAAAAACACAATCCTCCGGAACCGATGCCTCCCTGGCCACAGCTGCAAGATCGATGGCCATGTTCTTCTTGAACGTGATGGGGTCGGAGACGCGGACGCCGCCGTAGCCGCTGAGGTCGCGGACGAACTGGGCTGCTACCTTCTGGGGATCCTGGGTCGGAGTGGTGAAGCTGCCGAGGATCTGGAGGAGAACCATGAGGATAGCTCCGGCAACCACGGCAGCGATGAGGAGCCGGAATACTTCGAATGCCTGTCCTCTCTTCATGGAGATCACCCGCTATGAGAAAGTGGAGGGGGTATTTAAGGGTTACTATCTCCAGATGCAGTTAGACGACATGGGGGCAATCCAGCAGGACGGGCGACCGATGCAAAGATAAACCGTTCTAGAACCATCTACAGCCGTCTCCACGTGCACAGAGACGGGCAGGCGAACAGCGCGGGAAACAATTACGGTATCCGTTCCCTCCTTGCGAAGCCCCTGGCTCCAGCAGATATATGCCGTGTTAGCCCCCGCCTCGGACTTTACGTAATCAACGCTGAATGCCGTCCCGGGACAGAGGGCAATGGGACCGCTGGTCGAAAAAGTACCCTCATTCACCTTCGCGGCGCTGCGGAGAAGATCACGCACCTGGGAATAGGAGAGATCACACCCCTGAGACGCAACGGCATGGTAAGCAGAGTATACAGCCACGAGGAACGCCGCTGCAAACGCTGCCCAAACAAGGTAGTTCATAACCGTGTACTCCTGACCCCTCATCACATCATCCCCTGCACGAGTGATACGGACACCCACGCCGATGCGATGAAGAGCACCGCCGCAACGACGAGGGCGATCGCAAGCTTGCGGTAAAGGGTAACCCTGTTGGGGCCGTCGTGGAGATAAGTGGCAAACCACACAAGAAGGGCCGTGATCTCCAGCGTGTATACACCGACCGTCGCAATGAACACCCAGTCAGGAAGTGCTGGCCCCTTTGATTCCAGCCCAGTGGGCAGCTGGACACCGCCAAGCCCGAGCTCAGACAGTGCTTCTGTCTGGCCCTCCGGAATGGTTACAGAAGCAACGGAGGACACAATAACCTTCTCGAGGGCAACGGTAATTCCCATGACAATGGGCCCGACGAAGTATGCCATGGCAAACATCATCGCTGCTATCTCCCCGGTCTTCTCCCTTATGCGCTGAACAACAGTCTCCTCGTTCCGAAGCTGCTCCGACAGTGCTGCGAGGGCGCGGGATGCAAGCTCCGTCCCGAGCGATGTTGCCGCGACAACGAGGCGCATGGCGTCGTGGAGCCTCTTCGACGGCAGATCCCTGAGAACCCCGAAGACGGGGGAGAATATTGCCTCCTCTATCGTGAGACCAAGCTGCTTAACGTTGTAAGATATGCGCTCAAACACAGACGCAATCTTTGACTCGGGCATGTTCTCAGAAACGGCGTCAAGGGCACTCTCGAGGGGCTTCCCCTCCCCCATGCGGGATGCGAGCACGTAAACGGCATCCTTGAACTCACGCTCAATCTCCATGACCTCTTGCTGTATACGCAGCTTATCCTGCGTTATTGTGTAGAGGTAATAGGCAATGGCTAGGGTAACCGCAAGAAGCGACCCGAATATGAGGGAATACGGCGTCAGATCGATTCCCTGTGTGTAGTACTCTATTTCTTCCTGCGTCATGGACTCCATACACGACCTCACGGCATCGACGGGGCAAACACCCGCGCTGACGAGGATCTTTTCGACACTGTTGTCGAGGAGGATGTGGAGATAGTACGCAACCCCCATGGTTATTATGAATATTGCAATGGCTGAGAGGATCGCGTTCCTTCGCTTGATCTCGAAGTTCTTTACCAGACGGTCTGGAATCTCGGGGGCGGTATATGCTTGAGGGCGTTTGGAAAGGATTGACTTGGCAAAATAGTATGTGGCCGCGGGGAGCACGACGTTGTAAACAATAACCACGACGATCGGATTGCCAAATGGGTTGTTGGGGGAGAACGCAGACCAGACGGGAATGACAATAAAGAGAAGGAGGGGGAGAAACACACCGAGGTAGAACAGCTGTATGGAAGGAGAATAAAGGGAAGAAGCTGCTGCAACCATCCTGTTCTTTACACCGTCCACCACCTCTCTAAGAGCGCCGTCAAGAAGCACATACCGCTTCGCATCATCAGCCTCGAGAAGGGACGTCCTTATGCGCATCATGGCGTGCTTGAACTCGTCAGAATACCTGCCAATGCGGTACGCTACCTTATCGAGGCCTTCCTCCGCCGAGGCATACATGCCCAGCTGGAGGTCCCATAACAGCTGCTTCAGCATCTCTGCGAGGAACCCCTCACCGTGCTCGACCGAAAACGCTATTGCCTTCTCCAAATTGGGAACGAGCTTCATGGAAAGAACTATGTTGCCCACCACGCGGAGGGACGGCAGAAGATCCCGCTGGAACGTGGACCGGGCGACGGATACAGGGTAAGAGATGATGGAGTAATATACAACCACCCCGAAAACGAGGGGAAACGCCAGTATTACCCAGAGCATCGGATCCATGGAAAGGAAGTTCAGAAAGCTGTACAACATATCCATGCTGGGGGGAAAGCCTATGTACCCCAGCCCGTATAGCATGAAGATGGATAGAATGGCCCCTGCAAGGGCGCCGTAAACTGCATACTGCTGAGCGGTAACGACAACAGCTTCTGGAGGGAGTTCCCAGCCCAAAAACTCAATTGCATCCCGAAGATCCTTTGAAACATTTATTTTTTTGGTTTTTCCCACCTTCCTATACGTCTGGATGCACATATCAACGAACTTCTGATAGTCGGGGGTCTCCTTTTCCTCTTCTTTACGCTGCCTTTTACGGTAGAAGAGATCGTATATCAATCCCGGGCCGAATTTTGCCCCCCTATCCCTTTTTCGCCGCTCGCTTGGCAAGCACATCCCTCAGCAGCGATTCATTCACCCAGTTCTTCCATTCCTCCAGCACCCATTTGTAGTCAACGGATCCGTGGAGATCTATGCTTTCCTCCTTGAGCAGAAGGAATTTGTTGTGGGCAGGAACCGTGTAGATAGCCTCCAGAAGCTCGGGCGCGCCATGCTCATTCTTGAGATCAACAAGGTACTGCTTTGTATAGGCACGCGCACGTATCTCGTTCCAGATGTCCTCGTAACTCATTCCTCGCAGGGCCATGATCTTGGAGAACAGGTCGGACTCTTTTATCTGATCCTCGAGGAGCAGTAGTTCGTCCTTCTTGGCATCGTAGCGCATGAGGTCCAAAAATCCACCCTCGTCAAGCGGGTCGCTCTTCCAGTGCTTGCGAATCTCCGTTATTGTAACGGTGCGTCTGTGGCGACGAAGGGATCCGGCGAACCGGATCGGAGCGTTTACCACCACGAGATCAGTTGCCTTGAAAGACGTGGTGGGAACGCCAAGGTCATTGACGACGCGGTCCCAAACGGCATACGCCGAATCGCCGTGTATGGTGCCCATTACAACGTTGCCCGCCGCACCGACACGCATCGCCTCGTATAGTACCTTTGCTTCCGTGGAACGCACCTCCCCGATGACAATGGCGGAATCGCCCAGTCGCAGGGCAGTGCGGAGGGCGTCCTCCGGGGGCAGCTCTCCCGCAGACCCTCCGCCTATAGGGCTTTTCGTCTTCAGGCGCTGGATATTAAAGCCCAGACGCTTTATCTCGGGCACGGGGATTTCAAGGGTATCTTCCTGCGTGAGAATACGCTGGTTCTGAGGGATTTCCAGTATGAGGGACGTCATAAGGGATGTTTTTCCCGCACCGCGAGAACCGGCGATAAGCATTGTTGTCTGGGCGTCTATGAAGAAGGATAGAAGACCGGCAGCCAGAGAGGAGAGCATCTTCCTATCTATGAACTGTGGCAGCGTCCAGGGCGTTGGCTTGTGCAGGCGGAATGCAAAGGCAATGCCGTCAGGGGACAGCGGCGGGCCGATAACGGCAACGCGCGCGTACATATCGGGAAGGTCATAGTCAAGAACCGGGTGTGCCTCATCAAAGGGCCTTCCACTCATTGCACGGAGCTTGGACACGAGGGAGCGTGCCTCTTCTTCCGAGAATACAATATTCGTCTGGCACTGCCCGTACTCAGAGTGAACGGCATATATTGGTTTCATGCCGAGCGGTGCGTCCACGTATATGTCTGTAAGCCTCTTGTCGGACAGGAGGATCTCAAGGACGCCGTAGCCGACAGTGTGGCGAACAAGTATGCGCGCGAGATTGGACACGTCCTCCCGCGTCATCTTGACCTCGTACTGCTTCGCGACATCGCGTATTGTGTTCTCGTAAAGTCGGAGGAACTGCTTGCGGCTAGGGGCCTTCGACGAGAGGATCGCATTCTTCGGCGCGTATTTGGATATAAGCTCCTTTGCCTTCTCCATGACGAAGTACTGATCAGCGGGCAAGGAATATTCTGGCAGATAGACGTAGTATAGAGGCTCCACGTGATCGGGATGCTTGTATATTACGACCTCCGCGTCACCGACGCTGTACTGATCCAGAATCTCAAAATCCTCCTCGGATATAGATATCAGCCGGGAGCCTATGAATGATGGCTTTATCTGGGGCTGAAAGACGAGGGAATAGAACAGACGGTCCTTCGGCACCTTCTTCACGCGTACCATGTACGCCCGCGCGGAGGATATGAGAGAAGCCGTGTCCATAAGCGTCTTTATCCGCGCAAGAACACGCAGATACTTTTTGTAGCACTCCTTGACAGACTCCGGCGCCGCCCTGTAGCGCTCCTGAGTGCGCTTTATCATACCGAGCAGCTTGATGTACGCCGCGACAGGGTCGGACAGCCACAGATCGTGTGTTATCTTCACTATATTCGCCGGGCCGTCCCCCAGAACGTCCTCGCAGTCTGCACCAAACTTCGCCGCGGACAGGCTCCAGTACCCTTCCTGCTCAAAGCGCCTGGCGAGATCTGCGATCTCACGGAGCATCTTCGTCTGCTTCTCATCGTATATGTGGTCGTAGACATCGGATATGACAAGAACATCCGCGTCCACATCCATAAGTGTCTCTATAACGCGGCGCATGACCCCAGGATAGTCAGAAATGGACGCACCTTCCTTCCACGCCCGCGCATCGATGTAGAGATACTTCTTTCCACCGATATCCCTTACCTCATACTCCACACCTTCAAGAAGGCGGGGAAATATATATGCGTTTCGCGTGTGCTGCACTTAAATAGGGGGGCGCCCATCCTACTATGTGGACCGTGTCAGGGCAGCTCTCCTCTTTCTGACAGAAGTCCTTACAATCTTCCTAGCAATGGAAGTGGCAACGCTTCCGCTTCGCCCGTTGATCCAGTCTGCCATGCAGAACGCCCTGTATGCGGTACTTCCCCACAACTTCAGAATTGACTGGGCATGCACTGGCGTGGATGAGGTGCTTCTCCTCAGCGCCGCAATAATTGCAGCAACAGACGGCTGGAGGAAGCGGGCAAAGCGCATAATTGTCGGAGCCCTGCTGGTTGAGCTATACAACATAATCCGCATTGCCGTGCTTTCACTTTATCCCAGCGAAGTGCTACACGAAATACTCTTCCGCTGGGGCGGGCTAATCGTAATTCTGGCGGTCTTCTACCTCCTGACATGCAAGGAATATAAACAACTAAGCGATAATTAGATCATGCCGTCGGCAGGTGGAATCACAGGAATTTTCAGGGGAATGTATCAAAGGGCTGAAGACGCGTTCTACACGCTCCTCGACTGGTTGGATGCCCACAACGTTCCTGCATACCGTGTGCATGACTGGCTGGAAGACAGGGGCATACCCCCGTTCCCAGCGTTCCTGGCAGTAGTTTTCGTCATAATATCGGCACTCATTCTCGCGATCCTCCCTGCAGCCAGCCCGACGTACACAGTATCCATATATGTGCAGGACAGCGACGGTCATCCCGTTCCCCACGCGAAGGTGACCCTCGCATTGGACGGTGGGGGGACCGTATGGACAAGTACCGACGACGATGGTTATGCCTATTTCCTCGATCTGCCTGCCCGACCCATGTCTGTTTCTGTTACTGCCGACGGCTACAAGCCGATACGGGGAAAGCCCCTTGAGGACCTGAGCGCAACGCTCACCCTCGAATACGCAGAAGGCACAGAGTTCATGGAAATCTGCGTCCGTCCCCTCGATCCCGAATCTGGAACCGTGCCAGACGTCTCAGTCATCGGAGGATACACGTACAACGGCGCCCCTGCAAACAAAGTATTTGAATTCGACGAAACGTATGGAGTGTACTGCGCCAGATTCCCGCAAGGCGTCGATGTGACGATAAACGTGAGCGGAGGCGACTACGAGGTTGCGGAAAAGACTGTTTCAACACCGTATCCCCCCGACGTCCCATTGATAATAAACCTTTCAAGGAAGGGGGGGTATGGCGGCCTCCTTCCACCAAAGTACCACATACTCGTAACGGTAACATACGACGGGGTGCCGGAAAAGGGGGCATCAGTGAGTGTTCGCCGCGATAACGGCAGTCAAACCCTCGACGTGGAATACACGGACAGCAAAGGGACAACGCTCCTCAGTGTACCCGATGCTGGAACCTACGTCATCACCGTGATCGGCGGCGATCACAACAGCTGGACCGCGGAGAAAACGGTTGTCATCACGGAGGACACAAATGTAAGCATAGACCTCAAGGAGGACGGAGAAAACACAGGTGGGAATCCGGGACTCGTCACAGGCAGCACAGAGGTGATAACTTCAAGACACACCCCGGAGGACAACGCACCTTCCGAGTACAACGTCACGATCTGCCCGCGAGACGAGGCAACAGGCAGATATATCCCGGGGGCCAGTGTTAGCCTTGGAAGCATGAACGCAAACACAGGCCCTGAGGGTTGCGTCACATTCACCAATGTTCAACCCTCCTCCTCGCCATACCCGCTGCGCATCGACGCAGGGGAAAGATACCTCCCCTACGATGGATCCCTTGCCATAGGCGGCAGCGGAACGTTCCCGATAGAGATTCGGGTGCGCGATTCGCCGCCCGCAATGGAATTCTCGTATTTTGAGCGCGCTGGAGCCGAGCTACTTGCCCCGCCAAAGGGAAAAACAATCACCGCCCACTTTTCCGTAACGCTGCCATACCACATAAAGTCCGCCAAGCTCATATTCACAACAAACGGTGTCCCTGGCTTTAACCTCGGGAAGGAAAAGGTGGAGGTAGACGTCAGCGATAAGAAAGGGCAGACCTTCGACTATCCCCTCAAGCTCTCCACAGACGCCATGGCGGACAACGGCTACCTCGAGTACCACTTAGAGATAACCATGGAAGACGATAGCAAGAAAACCGTGGACGGCATCCTTAACCCCGAATTTCTCGATCACGTCCTCGCATGCACCGGCGGCAGGACTGCGGTGGAATTCGTGGTCGCCCCCGAACCCATAATCACCCACAGCGAGGCAAACATTACCGTATATGTGGGAAGCTGTGGAGATGAAACACCCTCCAGCGTCATAGCAAAGGTCGATGGAGAGGGTGTAGCCCTTAGCCCCGTGAAGAGTGGTGACCGCTACACCGTGTACTCTGGCCGCTTTGAGCTGAACAACGACGACAAAGACGCCGTACTCGTTGATGTATCCCTGTGGGACGGATCCGGCAAACTCATAAACCGGCGTGCAAGATACGTAGCCGTAAAGACGCTCGTACTCAGGATCTGCCCCGTGGACGAGGAAAGGAACCCGGTATACGATGCGGTGGTTCGTGTAGACGGCGTGGAGAAAAACGTGGAAAAGAGTGGCTGCGCCACATTCACCGGCCTTCCCGCCGTCAGCGAGCCGCGCAGCGTGGAAATAGAGGCCGAAAATTTCCTCCCATATAGCGGAACCGTTGGTGCCAGCGTGGTGGGGCAAGTTACCATACACATGCACCACAAAGCAGGGGTTCCGAGGGTTAGCTTCAACTATTATGAACTCGAAGGTAGGAGCGTCCTCGCACCGCCAGCTGGAAAGATCATTACCCTACACTTCACAATAACACTACCCTACGGAACGAAGGATGCGAACATCGCATTCACGACCAACAACGTACCCGGCTTCGAGATTCTCGGGGCAAAATTCTATCCCCTCGCTGGAAAATCAGGAGAGAGCTTCGACCTGCCGATAAGGGTGAGGGTAGCGCACACAAAAACAGCGTACATTGCGTGGGAGCTCAATGCCATTGATCTGAACGGAAATCTGCAGCGGGTACGCGGCAATATATCGCCAAAGGTTATCGAGGAGCCGTTGAGCTGCACGCAGGGCATACCAACCTTAAAATTCACAGTAGAACCAACCCCGATCGTTATCAACACACCCGCGATTGCAAAGGTCTTCGTAGCCCCCTGTGGATCCGACGTTTACCGCGTCGGCATCACACTGGACGGAAACGATGTCGGTCCGCTACAGGCGGTGGATGAGGGCCCCGGATACATAATATACGAAGCCTCCATACTTCTTGATCAGAATTACACCGGTAGCACCGCCAACATCGTAGCGACCGCTTACAGCCGCGACGGCAACGTGCTGAACCAGGTGGGCAGACCCGTCCCGGCCACAAAGTTCGCCGTTACCATATGTGTGAAGAACGAGGCAGGAAGTCCCGTAAGCGATGCAACGGTGCAGTACGGCGAATTCAGCGGAACAACAGCAAGCAGTGGCTGCGTGAGTTTCTCCGGCGTTCCACAAGATGGCAGAGTGCGCACTTTAGTCGTGGACGGGGGAGATAAGTATATTCGATACGAGGAGCAGCACGCGCCTGAGGCAAGAATTGATGTAACGCTACGGTACAGGGACAGTGAGCCGGTGGTGGAGTTTGTCGGGTACAGGATCGGGGAGAG
>CAZAKL010000005.1:4540-7538 GCA_964486025.1 uncultured archaeon | reverse complement strand
ATGTTAACCTTGTGTTCAGGGTATCGCTGCCGTATCACGTGGAGAAGGCTGAGCTTAACGCCATAATTCCCGATAACTCCCCCGTGAGAATTGACGGGGACATGCCTCTTGACGTATCCGACCTCAACGGCAAAACCAGCGAAGTACTCGTTCCAGTAAGCATCACGGGCAACGCAGGAGACTTCATCCACATCCGTTACGAGCTCGACGTCGTGAAGAAAAACGAGGATGGAAGCACTGCGCCCATCACAAAGACAGGCGACATCATCGACGTGATCGTCGACAAGGTCCTCCACTGTACTGGCGGGGTACCCGTAGCGGTTTCGTACGACGTGCCCAAACAATTCGTGCTGAACACGGAGGAAAATATTAGCGTTATCGTGGGCATCTGCGGCGCCAAGAGTGTTAGCGTGAGCATGCAATTGGATAAAAAATCCGTGGGCCTGAGAGACGAGACGCCCAGATACGCGCGCGGTTACAAGGTATTCAGGGGCAAATACACCGTGACAGACCCAGAAGTAAAGGTCCTCCCAATGGTCCTCACCGTAACCGCCGACGGGAACCCGTATACGTACAACGAGCTCCTCCCCGTTATTTCCCTCGATCTGAATATCTGCGTGAAGGACGAGTTCAACGGGGACGCCATACCCAACGCAAGGGTGCGCCTAGACGACCGTACGGCAACCACGGGGGAAGACGGCTGCGCGTACTTCGAGGGCTTACCCCAGAAGAACCGGTCAAGAAATCTGACCGTCATTCCACCCAGCAACTATTATGTGCAGCACAGCGAAACGGTACCCGCAGATATAAACGGCGAGTACGACGTGCCACTTCAGCGCAGAGACTTCGAACCGAGCATCGCCCTCGACCACATTGAGTACGATGGGAACAGCGTAATTGCGCCCTTCAGCAACGCAGACTTCGACTTCGTGTTTGAGATCACGCTCCCATACCACGTGAAGGAGGCGAACCTCGGCGTAACGAACGGAGGAGTTGGTGGGCTCACGGTAAAGGACAGCATGCCAATAGATGTAAGCGAGCACGCAGGGGAGACCGTTCAGATACCTGTGGAGATCCATGCCGGGTCCGATCCCTCCGGTGCGATTACATGGGAGCTCAACGTGGTTATGGCAGATGGCGAGCGCTACCACAAGACTGGATACCGTGAGTTCACGATATATCCGCAATCCGAAAAGGACCGCCTCATCTGCACGAAGAACAACATTGCCCTTGACTTCAACGTATCGCCATACCCCATACTTCTCGGCAAGAATGAAACGCTGTACGTGTACGCGGGGAGCTGCGACCAGGAGAGCATTACACAAGTAAAGGCGGAGCTGAACACAGGTGGTTGGAAAGACATCCCGCTCAGGGGCTCCGGCACTTCGTCCATGTCCTACGGCGTCTGGACGGGTAGCTTCAAGGTGGATGATAATCCCCAGGTAAAGCGAGAGATCCTTGTTCAGGTCTGGAAGGGCGGACAATTGGCGCGCTCCGAGCATGGATACTTCGATGTCCGAGAGGTGAAGGAGAGTCACAGCTACGACGTGATAAACGGGGATTACGGTACGCAGGACAACAAACCCATCCTCTACGTTGGCTACAACTACGATATAAACGTGTGCGCGAGCTCGAACACGTACAATTCTGTGAAAATCACTGTATCGTACCCGTGCAACAATGGAACATGCCATGAGAGCAACACGCTGAGCCTCAACACGCATTCGGAAGAGCAGAACTGCACGGTGTTCACAAACATAACGCCAACGAGGGAGAATTCCGTTACAATCCGCTATGAATACACGGGGGAGGATGTGAAAGAAACTATTCCCGTGGAATACCACACCAACGAGGTAAATGTCTGTGTAAAGGACGCCGTGAGCAACAGTCAGGTAGAAGGTGCAGAGGTCCAGCTCACGGGATCCATGGGCTCCCACGAGGGAACCACGGGGAAAGACGGCTGCGCGACCCTAGAGAATGTGCGGGACGGGGAGTACACGCTGACAGTAAAGAAGGAAGGCTATTTCGAATATCATGAGGGTGAAATATCCATAAACGGCAGCCAAGAAATTGACAGGAGCATCTATCCGATCCCTAGAGACCCGGAAGTCTACCCCGTCGAGCTGAAGAGGGAAAGCACGAAGTACGGCGCCGTAGCTGCTGGAAAAACCTACGATCTAAATGTTGCCGTGGCAGTACCCGCCGGAACCAAGGGCGGGCAGCTGGTATTCACTGCAAGCGGTTATCCTACAGGCGAGGTAATCACGGGCAGTGGCACGTGCACCATAGGGGGATCCAGTGAGGCGAAGATTGAATACTGTGATGTCAGCCTCAAGATCCCGGACCACGCTGAGCCATGGGACACAATTACAATCAATTACAATGGCAAAATCACAGTAACTGAAAACGGGAATGACGCTGATAAACAAATCTCTGGCAACATCGAGATAACTGTCTCGCCCACGGAGCTCGTGTGCAGCGATAAGGCGTATGTGCTTGATGTTGTTCCCGTGAAGACTGAAGGAAAGGCATACACCGTGCTGGACAACCTCTTGCCGCCGGAGGATGGCAGGGATTCCACAAAGGATACCATTCTGATCTTATACGCCCCCTGCACGGCAAGCAACGACTATTCAAACTACCGAATATACGTAAAGGATGTTGACAAAGGAGAATACATCTTCAACGGCGCAGTTAGCGGCCTTTCCAAATTCCGCGTTGGGTACGCGCTGCGTCAGATCGACGTGAGCCGCGACGATACAAAGAGAAGGATATATGCAGAGATGGATAGCAGCGATGGGCAGCCCGTGGTAACGAAGAACATTGAGCTTCAGGTTGGTAACGATATTTGCATGTACGCCGATATTGAAGGCGATCCGATCGTCAACAACAAGATAAACATCGTAGCCAAGCCCAAGTACTGTGATGGATCCGAAATAGAAAATGAGAAGCTCGAGAAGATAGGCAACGAGATAAACGTGTACATAAAGGGCGGAAC
>CAZAKL010000005.1:0-4440 GCA_964486025.1 uncultured archaeon | reverse complement strand
AATCAAGCCTGACAAGGCGGGATCACTCCTGCTCAACTGCAAGAGCACCAAGCACAGCTGCAAGATCATTCCGGACACATTCTTCATAGCCAAGAAGGCTGAATATATCTCGCTCTCAGGGCCAGGTACTGCGTACGTACGGGACATTGGAGAGTTCCACTACAAGTACAGTGTGCAGGCGGATAGTATGGGAGAAGGAACAATGGATGTCCACCTGCGCATCCACTGTGACGGAGATGTGGCCCACTTCGGAAATGGAGACGTGGTCGACAAAGTAGCCATAAACGGAGATAATCCGACAACAACATTCGACATCGTTTTTAAGGCCCCGCCTAACGATTCGGCTGAATGTACCCTTTACGCAACGGCCCAGTACGGAACAGGAGATAATGCTGAGTACTTCGAAGCTTCACCGCTCAAAATAACCGTGAAAAAGACTGATACGCTTGACATCCAGATTATTAAAAACGCCGTGCCCACTACCCTCTACACAGATCTGGACTACGACGTCGACGTGAATGTATGCCTGAGCGGAGTAACGGATGTGAGCAACTGGAAGGGTGTCGAACTCAGCGGATACCTGCGATGCAAGAACGGATCAAGCACCGCGATAAACTTCAAGGAAATGGGACAGGTTAGCAGCGAAGACTGCAACGGCTACGAGTTTACAGGCACGCTCAGCCCAACACGTATTGGTGAGGAGTGTAACATATACGTAACTGTTCCGAAAACGAGCTACGGTAGTATACAGATTCCCGGAAAGAGCGACTACGAGCTGGTGAATGGCATAACGGTAAAGGACAGTTCAACGCTTCCCGTATCCCTCTCAGTGCCCGGCCATGTAAATCTGGTAACGAACAATGAGGAATCCGTAGAGATAACCATAACAAAAAATACGGAGAGCAGCCTCGGGTACGAGATCAGCGGCAGCAAGATCGAGGGGGTAGGGGTCAAGGGTCTTGACGCAAAGGGCGTCCTCACCAAGAATAAGACAAAAATAACCGCCACGTTCGAGCGTGAAAAGTCCCCCGCCAACTTCGGCGATACTGCCCCAGAAATTACCGTCACGCTCAGGGTGGGAAAACAAATACCCAAGAAGATCACAGTATATACATCGGCGATCCAGTGTTTGAAAAATGGTTCTAAAATCGTCGGCGACACGCTCTACCTGAAGAATAGCTGTCCGTTTGCCCTCACTGACCTCAAGATCAGCGGAGGGAAGGGTATCAAGAGCATGAGCACGGGGCCATACACCATAAACGCAGATGCTGTTGAGCCGATTAAAGTTAATCTAAACCGCGACGTCACGGACAAGGAACACAAGGCCACGATCAACGTCTACATCGGGAATATATTCCACGGTCAGCTCACCGTGGATGTGGTCGGTGGAGAGACTGCGCCGCTCAAGATGCTGAGCAGTGGAAAGGTGGTGGAGCTACCCAACATATACGTGGACGATAAACCTTTCCAGAGTGATGGCATTGACTGCAGCTACGCGTACTGCGGATCCGCCGAGCTGAGTGAATTCCTTGGCGATAAGATCAAAACAATCCTTGAGAATGTGAGCACGGAGAATCTGAGGTTTGATTCCGATGGATGGGCAGAGGCAAGGAAAGAAACCGTTCACTTCTACGCAAAGAGTAAAGCAACAATAGCCACGGACTACATGGATATCCCCGGATTTGGCGTCCAGACCGCCTGTACTGGTAGCGACAATAAAACAGGCAACCTCGTCTGCATAAAAGGAGGAGTGGAAAGGTGCGGCAGTTACAACGCAACCATTGCTGTTTACGTCAGCGAAACGGGCGACAAATACGCCAGCGTTTCAATCGAGAAGGAAAAAGACTGCCAGGATATCTGGGAGTACACTGGAGCGCTCGTGCTCAACCTCGGCAGGTACAGGAAGAGCGATAAGGGGATCGCTGATGATGAAACCGGCCCAACCATCACCATAATGCCCTCGGCAGCAGATCTCGTAGATCCCATGAAGAAGGCCTACGAGAAGATGCTGGAAAGTACGGCACCGTTCAAATTCGACGAAGAGCAACCCACCGGCAAAGGCGGCAACATTGTCATAGGCGAGGAAGACTGCGAGACAGAGATCGGGAACCTCAGGGCCATTGCCAGCATCCACTGGGATGGTACGCAGCTCCACATCAACTTCTGCAAGGAATACGTGGGCAATAACTACGACAAGGTTGCCAACGACATCACAAATATCCTCTACGCATACTTCAGTCTCGGTCAGACATACGGTGATAAGAGGTACGCCATGGAGACCGATATCATTGACGGTAAGCTCTACGTCACGTCATCAGGGGGCGAAAAGAGCAGTTCCAGCTTCAAAAAGCAAAAATCCGTCTACATAGCCCCCAACGCAACCACGGAGCTAAATCTCGGGATCCCGTCCGTAGAGGAGGCCCCTGTAAGCGGCGAATATAACTTCGTGGCAGAGATTACGGGCTGCACGCCAACCATCAGGATAAAGGACAAGGATGGGGGGTGGGAAATCGTAAGCACGGCCGAGGATAATCCGTCAACCATTGATGTCGATCCTTCCAAGGGCATAATGGCCCAGATCGATAATGTGGATCGCTGTAAAGACGGGTTCATTGCAACAATCGTGGTGTGGCCCAAGAAAGAGGGCATTGGCAGGACATTCAGTACCACCATCGTCGCCCGCCCGCTGGCCGTTTCGTTCAGGGATCTGGTAAAGGCACTGACCTGTCCCGAGTTCCGTCTGGACGAGCTGGATCAGGCGGTGCCCAGAACAGTCCTGGCGGCGGCAGTTGGAAAGGACAGGACGGCAGAGGGAATCTGTAAATACGCATCAAGTGACACGGGCGATATAGCAGGGAATGAGTACACCTGGAGCGTTGCGCGCTCCCCAGCTCTGACGTACATAGCCAAGAAGGGTGACGAAGAGGCGTTCAGAATTGTGTTCAGCGGTAAAGAGCCGGTGGTGTGGGTGAAGGATGCAGGGACAATTAGAGACATAAAGGAAACGGCAAAGAACGTCCTCAAATCCGAGAAAGCAACGAGAATATACAACAACTACATACTAAACCTCTACGTGGGTGGCAACATCGTGGACAGCGCAGGACAGGAAGCGAGGGCAAAGTTGATTGCCGAGAAGGCAAGTAGCAAGAGTTCCATGCTGGCGTTCACTGGAACGTGTGCTGCAGCAACCTTTGCGTGTAGTGCCGGAAAGGTGATTGGATCTGCAGGACTGTTGTCATGGGATGCAGCTAAAGATTTTGCTTTTGCAACATTCGGTTGTGGCATCGCAGCATGGTTCGGGCCAATGATGTACAAGGCAGATGTGATGTCAAGCCTCCAAGAACATCCAAAGACGAGTATGTTCCTGAGCGGACTGCTTCCAGCAGTGGGCACCGGGTTAGTAAGGACAAAGTGGGAGATGGGGAAAATACTCAAACTGGCGAACACCAGCGGCACAGGAGACTCAATCGCAGCGGTGCTAAAAACAGCAAAGGCACTCGGCATAAAAGGCAACATTGCGGACGTTCTTCAAACAGCGATGGAGATCAAAGACCCAGAGACAAGGAACGCGATCCAAGAACTTACGGTAAAAGTCGGTACCGAGGAAAAACCACTTAGCGAAGTGTACATCTCTCAGCTCAGCACGAAACAGATCGAAGACATCAGTGAGCAGATTGCAAAGGACATCCAAAAGATGAAGGAAGCTAAAGACGCACTTGAATCCGCAGAGAGCGCACTAAAGAACATAAGGAACAACGTGAAAAGCGCTGAAGAGACCGCAAAGAAACTAGAAAGCATCGATATTCAGACGAAGGTCGATGATGTAATAGAGCTACTGCAAGAGGGCAAGATCGCCGAAGCTGAAGAAAAACTACGCACCCTGAAACGGCTGGAAGGATCCGAAGACGTAAAAAAAATTATAGATAATCTGTCAGAGGCGATACAGGAAGTGAAGGATGTTAAGCAAACACTCGGTGCCATAGACGTAAGTAAGACAGACGTAGAGGAAATAATCCGCCTCTCTGCACAGGGAGAAGAAAGGGAAGCGATTGAGAAGATAATAGAAATTAAGACGGACATCATCAAAAACGAGGATGCGCTGACGGCCATTGCAGACCACGTCGGAACCGGTGAAGCACCAATCAAGAAGATGATACAGAACCTTGTAGACGCGGAAAAAGTGAAAGAGTACCTCAAGGGGCTGGGCTGCGACGCCCTTGGTGTTGCCGCGGGAACCCTCGTCTCATACGGACTGCTTGGCAACGCATCCCCGCCGACGCTAGACGTATATCTCCCGGCGAGCGCGCCCGTGCTGACGCACGTATCTGCAAGCGGAAATAGCATCACAGTCACAAAGGTGAATGAATAAAAACCACGGAAGAGTAGTGATAACTATGATAGAGTACTTAGTGAAGCGAACGGGCAAGATTCACAAGAAAA
>CAZAKL010000004.1:0-41618 GCA_964486025.1 uncultured archaeon | reverse complement strand
ATGCTGGAGCGGGAGATAGGAGAATTGGAGAAGGATATAGCGGAATCAAGAAGGGTACTCGAAGAAACGGAGAGAAAGAGAAAAATGTATGATATGCTAAACCGCATGCTTCCCGCCGTTGAAACGGCAAGGGAAAGGGTGAGAGAGGCGCGGATAAGGGCAATAAACAAGGCACTCAACATCGTCTGGCGGGGGCTCTACCCAAGGAGGGATATCACAGAGATACGCCTGAGACCAGAGGCGAATGACTATATTCTGGAAGTGAAGAGAGACGGGCAGTGGGTACCCGTTCAGAACCTCTCTGGCGGAGAATTCTACGACGCTGCACTTGCCCTGCGCATCGCAATATCCGCGCTGAAGGCAAAGGAGCTCGGCCTACTAATACTGGATGAGCCGACGCACAACCTCGACGCCGATGCTACAGAAGCTCTGGCACATCTACTCAACCAACTACCGGAATACGGCCTGTTCCGCCAGATAATCGTCATCACCCACGACGAAACGCTCCAGAAAGCTGCCACGGGAACAGTATACCTCTTCGAGAGGGACAAGGACCACAACCGCCCGACGGAAGTCAAAAAACTTACAATCACCCACGAAATCTAAAGGAACAAACGCTGACAATGAAATGGTTATAGCCCCGCCGGGATTCGAAGGCCAAATGCTTTGGCCGGACGCGTCCTGCACGCGCTCGCTCCGCTCGCTTGGCAGGCCATCAGAAGAATGCATAATTGGGGATCTTCGACCCCCTAGATACGAAGTCGCGTAAACAATGAAATGGTTATAGCCCCGCCGGGATTCGAACCCGGGTCGCGGGATCCAAAGTCCCGCATGCTTGACCGCTACACCACGGGGCTACGTTTCACTTTGCCCCGAAGCATCCAGCAGAGCCGTCTGCCACGGGGCCCGAGTCAAAGAAGAATTCTGTGGAGATGTAGTAAAAAATCATTGCCTTGCCCTGTCCTTTGCCACGCCCACATACACAACGAGAATGCCGACAACTATGAGTATCCATGGCAGGAGCGTGTAGAGAGAGGCAAACGTGATTATTCCAACGCGTTCCAAAAGGAGGAGCACACCGAAGAACGCTATGAGTATGCCCACAATCACCGCGTCAACGTCCATGAAGATAAATGGTTGTACCGTGTTTTTATACATGGACCGCTACGCAAGACAGGCGGCGCTCGTCAATCAGGCACGCTTAAGGAATAGTAAAGTACTCGTTGCAGGGGCTGGGGGGCTGGGAAACTTCGTGGCGACAGAACTCGTTCTAGCAGGCGTGGGAAACGTGACAATAGTTGACCCGGACGTAATAGAATCTCACAACCTGAACCGTCAGTTCCTGTTCACGGAAGAAGATGTGGGCAGGCCAAAGGCAGAAGTGGCGACAGAGCGTTTGTCCAAACTAAACCCGGAAGTGGAAGTGGTTGGCATTGTGGGGAAATGGCAAGAGGTCGATGTTAACGGATACGATACGGTCTTTGACTGCCTTGACGCATGGGGTGAAAAGCGGGCGTTGATGAACGCACGAAGAGGTCTCCTAATAAGCGGCTCTGTGGGGGAAGATGTGGGATACGTTACAGTTCTGGACAGAAAGCGGATAGAAAGGGAAAAAATACGGGAAACATCCCCTGTAAGGGTTCTGGGGGCAAGAGTAGGGATGATTGGCTCAATAATGGCCAATGAGGGGATAAGAGAGTTGAACGGAGAACGTTCACCTTTAAGGGACAGGCTGCTCTACGTAGACTTCAGGAGAATGGCATTTCACACCTTCGAACTGTAGGTGGCGGATGCTGTAACCCATTTAAAACTTCCCACACATTAATCCCTTCGGATCCGGGGGTAGCTCAACCTGGTAGAGCGGCCGGCTGTAGTCTGGCTTCTGGGCCCAACCTGCAACAGGCAGAAACCGGCAGGTTGGGGGTTCAAATCCCTCCCCCCGGACTCCCATTCTGAATGATTATACAGAACAGAGCAGAATTCTACGCGCTGTGCACCTCGCTTATCTTCCAGCGATGAATGAGATACGTGAAAACAAAGGGGACAGCAACGGTGGAAAGCGCTGCAGCAGAGACGAGGGCGGAATACAAAGCAGTATCAATCAGCCCGAAGGAGTAAAGAATCTGGGCCACCACGAGACCGGTGGAGAAACGAACGGTGAGCCCCACACCCAACAGTATCGATTCCTTCAAATCCAGCGCTCTTCTGGTGGTAACGTAGCTCGCCAAGAGTTTCGCCAGCGCGGAAGCGAAGAATATGGCCAGCGTGAGGTGCGGCGAGACAAAGACTCCGCGAACATCCACGGAAACCCCCACCCAGAAAAAGAATATGGGTCCGAAGAAGCGATAGGCGAGCTCCCTAAAGAAGTCCTCCACCCTGTGCCGCAGTCTGGCTGGAACGAACATCCTTACAGCCATTCCTGCAATGAGGGCACCCACAGCCTCGGTACCGACCATGTATCCAACTGCGGCAAATATGAAGAGGACAAAGAGCGAAACTGTAACCACTTCATCTTCCGACGTCCCCAAGAGCCTCCATGTGGCCCTGACACGCGTGAGAATGTAATATAAAACAACCAGGAACACAACTGCGGTAAAAATCATGGACCAGTTGAATAACTGCACCTTCTTTCCCACAATGATGGAAACGAGAAGAACGTTCAGAACCTCAAAGACGTCGTCAAGCGTGCCTATGCCGACCAAAAACCGCCCGAGATTCGTATTGAGGAGGTGGAATTCCTCTATAATCGGAAGCAACACGGCCTCGCCAACCGTCGCAAATGACAGGCCGGCAACAAATGCTATGAGGGGTGAATAACCGAAGAGATAGAATACGGCAGTACCAACGAGTGCATCGAATACTATGATGGAGATGGTGGCAAGAAATATGTGCTTTCCGACGTCCCTGAGCTCCCTTGCATTAATTTCGTACCCCACAAGGAACAGGAGAAAAACCATGCCAATATCAGCGAGCTGGTCGACGCTAACATTTGAAAAGGAGAAGTTTGTCAGCGACTCAGAGGCATTTGGCTGGACAAGGGCAATGAGCATACCCAAAAACAGGGGAGCCATCAATCGGGGGATGCGATACCTTTCGAAGAATGGTCCGACAATCGCAGTGGCGAGGAAAACCAGTGCAAGGGTGATGAAAAGCTCCACGCTATTGAAAAAACGTTAAACAAATAAGTATCTATCGGCGATGATGAGGAGGTATTACCCTGAGGTGTGATGAAAAAAGCCTCAGCTGAGCCCTCCTGCTCGCGAAGATATCCACACCTGCGTGGAATCATACGCATCTGGCTCCATGGGGAAGCGAACCCGCAGGGTTACAAAGAACGAGCCTGTACCCTGAACAAGGGACTCCACACCGAGTGCCTCCGCGAGACGCTCTGGGGTGAGGTACTCTTCGTGCGTGACGATGATTGTAGGCTCGGCTATTGTGGGATAAACGAGGGTCTCCTGTTTGTCTGTAACCGCAAGGAACTGAACAACATCCGAGCCGACCCACGAGACGTACACGTCGGCGCTAACCCCCCTCGAGAGGGCTGCCCGGAGAAACCCCTGAAAACCAAAATCACTTGGCTGGAGAAATACCTCTGCTATGTCATTAACGCTCTGGATAACAAGGCGCTGCTTCTCAAACTCCACCGCGTAGTATGGAACGAAAAACAGTACAAGAACACCGTCGTACTCGCCCAGAAGGCGGTAGCCGGGAAGCACAATCTTGCCATTGCCGTGGCGGTCAACGACGATAAGGTGCGCCTCGGGAAGGAGAGGGTGCTTAAAGAAATCCTGCGGGCTCTGGATAGAAAAGGAACGGTTAAGCCCCTCCGCACGGCGAACAACTGTTACATATCCGTAGTCCGCGGAAATGGGGGAGGGAACATAGAAAGAATCCCCAGATACAACGATAGAAGCTGCAAGGGAGCGAATCTTCCGCATACGGTGGAACTTCGTAAGCGGCGAGTACAGGGCGAGGACTGCAAAGAACACGTATGCGGAAATAATCGCGTACGCGACGTCGGGACTTGGAACGGCGAGGAAAACAACGGGAAGGAAAATAAAGAACCCTATGACGAGGAACGACACTGTGATGGCAAAACTTCGTGCGAAGCCCCGCCAGGGAGAGTCAATCACAACAATCCTCGCCACGTCCAATTATATCCCCCATGATTTATATACGCCCTCCCCCAGATTGTAATGATGGGTGTTCGCCTTTGTTGAGCAACCCCTCGTTCTCGCGTATTTTGTAGTGTTTGGAGGTGGAAAAGGTGGTTCTTAGGGTGTACAATACACTTAGCAGGCAGAAGGAAGTGTTCGAAACGCTCGAGCCAGGGCGCGTCAAGATGTACGTATGTGGGCCAACAACGTACGACCATTCTCATCTCGGACATATGAGAACGTTCGCATTCTTCGATGTAGTCCGGAAATGGCTGGAATACAGGGGATACAAAGTCACAATGCTCATAAACATTACAGACATAGACGACAAGACAATTCGACGGGCAAACGAGGAGGGCGTGTCCTTTGCGGAGATAGCGGACAGGTACATGTTCGACTTCATCAAGGCACTGCGCTCATATAATATCCGCCTGCCAAACATCATGCCAAAGGCGACAAGCGCCATAGCGGACATGTACCACGTCATACAGACACTCATAGACAAAGGCTATGCCTACGTGGCGGAGGACGGAGTGTACTTCGACATCTCCAAGTTCGCGGACTACGGAAAGCTCTCCGGCCAAAAGAGAGAATTCCTCCTCACGGGTGTCCGCATAGAGCCCTCGCCGTACAAGAAAAACGCGGGGGACTTCGCCCTGTGGAAAAGGAAAAAGGAGGGGGAGCCGTTCTGGCGCGCCCCGTGGATGGAAGGGCGACCGGGCTGGCACATAGAGTGCTCCACAATGATTTGGAAATACCTCGGCGAGCAGATAGACATACACGGTGGGGGAAACGACCTCATATTCCCGCACCACGAGAACGAGATAGCGCAGAGCGAGGCATTCACGGGAAAGAAGCCGTTCGTCAGATACTGGATGCACGTGGGCATGCTCAAGATAAACGGCGAGAAGATGAGCAAGTCCCTCGGTAACTTCATAACATGGTTCGACGCGCTAAAAATGGCTCCAGCGGCGGCTTGGCGTTACTACTTCGCCACCACAGCATACCGCCAGCCCATGAACATAACGGAGGACGGAATCCAGCAAGCACACGAGACGGTGAAGAGAATATACCGCGCAGAGCAGGCACTTCGATACGCCATAGAGGACAACGAACTGGGAGACGAGGAATTCGACCCTGCACGGTACATGCAACGCTTCGGAGAAAGAATGGACGACGACTTCGATACGCCGGGAGCAATTGCAGCGATGATGGATATGATAAACGCTTTCTCCGGCAAGATATACAAACTGAATGAAGAGTCTGCCCGAAAGACGCTTGAAACGCTTAGGAGCATGATGTACGTACTCGGATTGCCAGAACTAGAGGTTGATGAGAGAACAAGAAGGGTATTGGACGAAATTGTGAGCATAAGGGCGGAGCTGAGAAGGGAAAAAAGGTACGACCTGGCAGACGGCATCAGGGCGAAGCTGGCAGAGATGGGAATCGAGCTACACGATGGAAAGGAAAAGACGCGGTGGTTCCTCCTCCCGTGAGATTTTTAACCCGCCACTCCCTTTTTCTTCCATGGAATTTGCAGAGGCGAAGGAGCGGGGAAAGATAACGATTGTGGGCATCCCCTACGAAGGAATTCTCTCGGGGCTTCCCGGCATGCGAGAGGGGCCGCACTTCGTCCGAAAGGCGTCGTACCTCCTCGAATCCTACGTTCCCGGGCTAGATGTTGACCTGAGGGACGTTCCCTTCGCGGATATGGGCAATGTGGAACTCTTCGGCTCGCCCGAAAAGGTAAGCGAAGAGGTTTCAGAGGTCATCGCAGGCATAGAATACCCCGCTGTGCTTGGAGGTGACCACACAGTCACAATCGGCGTTGTAAAGGACCTTATCCGCCGCTACGGCAGGCTAAATGTCCTGTACTTCGACGCGCACTGGGACCTTCGTTCGGAGTACGGGGAATCGACCCATTCCCACGCGTGCACCGCCGCAAGAATCGCAGAGATGGGGGCAGAGATTACATTCTTCGGCGTGAGGTCGGGCAGCAGGGAGGAGTGGAAGGCAGGTGAGAATTATGCGAGGTTCTCTGCAACGGATGCATGGCCCCTCACCTTCTCCGGCCCAGTATACATAACGGTGGACATGGACGTCTTCGACCCCGCCTACGCCCCGGGCGTAGGAACCCCTGAGCCAGCGGGCGTCCTCCCCGTAAAGTTCTTCAACTGGCTCTACGAGCTCGATGCGAATATCGTTGGATTTGACGTGGTCGAAACAAACCCCATGGTAGAAGACACCATTACCCCCGTCCTCGCGGCAAGGATTGTCAGGGATATGATAGCAAAGATGTGGAAGGGGATGAAAAAATGAGCCCGTTGCCGCGCATTCGCATCCCCAGAATACGGAGGAAAACGGAAACAAAGCCCCATCCCGCAGAGGTTCACGCGCTGTCGGTCTTCGCGGACGAGCCAGAGATGCAGAGAAAGGTTCGGCAGATTTTCAGAATATTCAGGGAAAGGGAGTGGAAAAACGTCGATAGAGAAACCGCGTGGAAACTCATAGAGAAACATATACTGAACAGCGACGCAGAGGAGCTAAGGAGGGGCATAAAATACGCTGAAGTCCTCCAAGACCCACGGGCGACGCTGGGGCAGATAATGCTATTCAAGGCAGTCGGCTCAGAGGAGCACGCAAAAGTACTAAAAGAGCTCATAGACACCGCAAAAAGACCCGACGCTCATTACCTCATAGGTCTCAAGATGTTCGCAAGCCAGAGGGTGAACCGGATTCCAGAGGTTGGCATGAGGAGCGCACTGGAGTGGATAGCGAGATGGCACAATTACAAAGAAGAGGTACTCCGAAAACTAAAGGAAATACAGAATAGGAGTACGTGGACAAAGGAGATAGGGGCGATAAAGGAAATGCGCGTCAAGAGCGAAGATAGCATGAGGGAATTAAGGGAGAAAGGCGCAAGCGAGGGTTTTGCAAGGGAAATCCAAGAATTTATAAAGACGCAGGAAAGGGAACAGGGGAAAGCAGGTCTTGGAAAAGACGCTTTAATATGGGAACGCAAAAGGAGAACGTGAGACGGATAGGCCATGCGGACCTGCGGCTATGCACCGGGCCGGTACCACACTACAGGCAGATTGTGAAGCTCGGTGGAGCACTCGTGGAATACATGGTAGACGAGCTAGGGCCAGAGGAGACGTTAAGACGGTTTTCTCACCCCATATGGTTCGAAGCGATGGCATCGGCAATGGGGTTCGAATGGCAGTTCTCGGGAGCAACCACAGTGACAATACGGGCACTTGCAGAGGCAATACGAGGCAAGGAAGAGGAACTGGGGATATACATCGTTGGGGGCAAAGGAAGAGAGGCCAGGACGGCGGACAAGGTGCCAGAAGAGATAAGAGAACCGGACATTGTAACAACAAAGGTGGATTCCACCCTCGTACAGGATGGATACGATATATACTTCCACTCCGTGCTCTACACGGAAGGGGGCGGCTGGGTTGTCATAAACCAAGGTATGAACACGGAAGAACGCCTTGCAAGACGGTACCACTGGTCATGGGAGGATGGTCGCTTTCTGAACGACGCAGAGGTAATCGCGGGAAGAATGGAGGAGAAGGTCATGGACTTGCAGACGAAGAGGAGCGAGGAAGCCAGAAAGACAATCCTGGACATAGTGCAGGACGAGTCTCCGAAACGGATTGCATACATGATTCTATCCCTCCGAAAACGGCCCGGACAGAAGACACTGGCAGACTATGGAGTAGATGGAGCAGTAAGAGTGGAATACATGCCTTTCGCATTCAGAATTCCCAAGAGAATAAACGAAGAGGCGCTAAAAATAGCGAAAGATGCCCAAAACTTCATAGAGCTCCTCAAAACACCCGGAATCGGACCATCAACGGTCAGGGGGTTGGCATTCCTTGCATCGCTCGTCTACGGCGCGCCCGTCTCCTGGAAAGACCCTGTGAAGTATACATACGCCTTCGGGACGAAGGCGGGGAAACCGTGGATGGTTGAGCGGGAAGAAATGGTCAGGGCAGCATCCTTCCTCCGCGAGGCAATAGAAGAGGCAAAGATAGGGGATAAAACAAAGAAGAGGGCGCTTGAGCGGCTCGCCAGAGCTGTTAGCTGAGCCGCATTACAGTAACCCTTAGATAGTTACCGTCTATGTTTTCCTCCATCGTTTCGCCCTCTATGCGCTGCTCCTCGCTGAACACAAGTTCCTCTATACCAGCGCGGCTCTTGATTATGTCCTCGTGCGCCTTTACCGCATCCCTTATCTCCGGGTCACCCCAAAGCTCCACAACAATGCGGTCCCTCTCCACGAGATGCATCTTCTTTCTCATTTGCTGTATCCTGCGGAGCACCTCGCGGGCAAGCGCCTCCCTGTACACATCTTCCGATAGCTCTGAAGGAACTGCGACAACGCCCCTGCTGAACTCCTTCGAAACGTAGCCTTCGGGGACGGAGCTCACGAAGCGAAGCTCCTTCGCGTTAACATAGCGCAGGAATGCGTCCCTGAACGTCTCAAACGGGGTTCTGTCGTCTGTGACGACAACAACATCCTGCACCGGCCAGCGGAGTCGGATGCCCGCATCGTGGCGCGCTGCAAGAACGGCCTCCGCAGCTTCCATCACCGTGCGGAACTTCTCCTCCAGCTCGGGCTTCCGTAGGTAGCTGACAGGTTCCGGATAGTCCATGAGGTGCACACTCGCAGGTCCTCCGAAGGGGCGGACAACGTCCTGATATATCTTCTCGGAGATGAAAGGAACGAAGGGCGCTGTCAGAACCACCGTACGCTTCAGAACGTCGTAAACCGTCTGGTACGCCGCAGTCTTGCTGGGGTCACCCTCCGGTAGCTTCATACGCTCACGGACAAGCTTAACATACGTCCTGCTGAAGTCGTTCAGTATGAAGTCAACGAGAACGGTCATCGCCCTGTCATGGCGTCTCTTTCCTATAAACTCGCGAACCTGCTCCGTTACAGTCTGCAAACGCGACAGTATCCACTGGTCCTCCGGAGCAAGGTAAGAAGTCCTGTCCTTCTCCGGATTGAAGTGGAACTGGTCTATGTAACGCTTGAGGAGCTGGGAAAGGTTCCAGTAGGTATTCAGGAAGTTGTAGTACTCCTTCACCTCGTCCCAGTCGAAGCGTATATCCTCCCCCACGGGGCGAGAGATGAGATACGCACGAAGCGTGTCTCTCGTATACTTTTCTATGACGTCCTCCGGAGCGACAACGTTACCCAGAGACTTGCTCATCTTTATTCCGTGGACGTCGAGGACGAAGCCGTGCATGACAACGTTGTCGAAGGGTCTTCTGTCGAAGACGATGACACTGGTTATCATCTGGGAGTTCCACCAGCCGCGCACCTGGTCGACACCCTCTATCTCCAAGTCCGCCGGCCAGTATCGCTTGAAGAGCTCCTCGTTCTTCGGATAGCCGAGAGCAGCCCATGTGGTGATACCGGAGTCAAACCAGACATCCAGCACGTCCTGCGTACGGTGCATCCCGCCGCCACACTTGGGACACCTCAAAACAACCATGTCCACCCACGGGCGGTGCAGCTCAAGGTTCTCCGGAACCTTTACCGCCTTCTTGAGGAGCTCCTCCTTGGAGCCAATTACTTCCACGTGCCCACACTTATCACAGACCCATATTGGTGTTGGAATACCCCAGAAACGCTGCCTGCTTATTGGCCAGTCCCTGAGGTTCTCAACCCAGTCCTTGAAGCGCTCCGTGGCCCATTCAGGCGTCCAGTTGACCTTTTCCGCCTCCTCCCTCAGCTTGTCCTTTATGTCCGTAATTCTGTAGAACCACTCATCAACGGATATGAAGAGGAGCGGTGTCTTACAGCGCCAGCATATGGGGTACTGGTGCCGCACGGTTCCCCTGTGGACGAGAAGGCCCTTACGCTCCAGGTCATCCATAATGACTGCATCAGCATCCTTGACGAACATGCCAGCATACTTCCCCGCCTCTTCCGTGTACGTACCGTCTATACGCACGGGGGAGAACACTGGCAGGCCGTATTCCTGTCCAACCAGAAAGTCCTCGCGTCCGTGACCGGGAGCGCTATGAACTAGGCCTGTACCGTCCTCCATGCTAACGTAGCGTTCGGACATAACGACGATATGCGGCATCTCGCGCTGCTTTGGCACTTCCTCCTCGAGAACGCCCCTGTACTTCAGACCGTTCAGCTTCTCGCCGGGAAAACGCTCAAGGACTTCATAGTTCTCCCAGCCGACAGTTTTTGCAACTTCTTCAAGGCGGGCCTCTGCAAGGATATACACCCTGTCACCCACGCGGACGCGGACGTAGGTCTCCTTGGGGTGGGCCATTATCGCAACGTTCGCGGGGAGCGTCCAGGGCGTTGTCGTCCACACGAGAAGGAACTCGTTCTCCCTGCCCTCGACGGGGAAGGCAACGAATATGGATGGGTCCTCCTTCTCCTTGTACTCCACTTCCGCGAAGGAAACCACAGTTCCACAGTGGGGACACACATGCACGGGGTACTTGCCCTTGTAGAGCAGGCCTTTCTCATAGGCTTTCTTGAAGGTCCACCAGCCGGACTCTATGTACTCGTCGCGCAGGGTGATGTACGGATTCTCCCAGTCCATCCAGACGCCGAGGTTCTTGAACTGCTCCGTCATGGCGTCTATGTGCTCCGTTGCGAACTCCTTGCACATCTCTACGAATTTCTCGACGCCTATCTTCTCCTCAATCTCCTTCTTCGACGAAATGCCCAGCTTCTTCTCCACCTTGTTCTCAATGGGCGTTCCGTGAGTATCAAAACCCGGGCGGTCAAAGACGTCATAGCCATTCATGCGGTAGTAGCGAATATAGACGTCCTTGAGAATCTTGTTCCAGGCAGTACCGAGATGTATTCTCCCCGTGGCGTACGGCGGGCCGTCCATAAAGAAAAAGGGTTTTCCACCTTGCCTCTGCTCCTTTGCTTTCTTATAAACGGCATTTTCGTCCCAGAATGTACGCACTTCCTCCTCCACATCTTTAGAGTATCGGCTCATCTCTTTTCCCTCCTGTGAACATAAAGAGCAGCGTATCGGGTGAGGAGATTAGAACAAACCGAGGATTTGGCAATCCCTCCTCACCCTGCTCACCGATAGGATTTGGATGGCAGCATTTTTATTGCTTGTAGTATGCGAGGAGTGCACCCAGCCAGCCAGCAAGAACGCCGGGTGCAAGTGCCCAAAATGGCGTAAAGAGGAAGAAGTTCCAGAGAGCGGAGAGGGACATCTCTCCTCCGCCGTAGAGGACAAAGGTGTATGCGTATGCACGGACGCCGACTACGAAGGAGATAAAGAGCACTGCCGCCGCAGCGGTGAGGAGAACAAGATAGTCAACGATACGCTTTGGCCAGTCAAACTCCTCTCTAAACCAGAGAACGAGGAGAAATGTCGCTATTGCGCCGGCAGCGGGGAGGACGTAGTGGGACCAGGTAAGCCGGTAAAGTGCCTCGCCACCGTAAAAGATATCATTTACTGCCTTTGCGACGAATACTGCCGAGAAGAAGAACAGGGCGTATGCGAGTATGACTGCTGAACCAAGGAACAGCCATTCCCTGTATTTCATTCCTTTTTCACCTCCACAGCGGTTCCGTAGGCGTACGCCTCATACATACCGTAGCCGGAGCGCCATATACGGACAGTGGCGCCCATAACTGCATTCGCACCCAGCCGTTTTGCGTTCTCAGACAAGCGCAGAAGTGCCTCGTGGCGAAGACGCTTGAAGAAGTTTGAGTAGAGACGATGGCGGGCTTTGGGGTCGAGTATCGATGCAAAAAACGCGTAAATCACCCTGTCGGCGGGAATGAAGTCCAGAGCGCTCCCCATCACAAAACCCTTGCTCTCCACAACCCTGTAACCGGGAAGCGAATCAAGGGACGTGATGAGCACGTTTTTATCTTCTCCGCTCCCTTTCTTCATAGTAGGAAAATCGCGTTCATCCATATAAAGATGGTGGTATCATGGACTACGAGCTTCCCTGGACGGAGAAATACAGGCCAAAAACGCTGGACGAGATGGTTGGACAGGAAGAGGTCGTCGCGCGCCTCAAGGCGTACGCAGAGAAGAGGGAGATGCCAAACCTCCTCTTCGCCGGTCCGCCCGGGACGGGGAAGACAACTGCAGCGATGGCTTTGGCTAGAGAGATATTTGGGGATACCTTTGAGCAGAACTTTCTTGAGCTGAACGCCTCTGACGAGAGGGGCATCAACGTCGTCCGCGAAACCATAAAGGAATTCGCCCGGACACTGCCCTTCGGCGGGGCAAAGTTCAAGATTATATTCCTTGACGAGGCTGACGCCCTCACGGCGGACGCACAGCACGCCCTCAGGAGAACCATGGAGAAATACGCTGCAACATCCCGGTTCATTCTCTCCTGTAACTACTCGTCCAAAATCATAGAGCCGATACAATCCAGATGCGCAATATTCCGGTTCCGCCCACTATCAGAGGAGCAGATAAAGGCAAGGCTGAAGTACATAGCAGACAACGAGGGCCTAAAAATAACTGAAGACGGCCTCAACGCCCTTGTGTATGTCTCGGAGGGTGACCTAAGGAAGGCCATAAACCTGCTTCAGGCATCTGCGGCACTTTCAAGCGAAATTGACGAAAAACTTGTATTCCAGGTCGCATCAAGGGCGAGGCCGCAGGAAATCCGCAAGATGATGGAACTTGCCCTTGCAGGCAAATTCATGGATGCAAGGAAGCTGCTGTATCAGATAATGATTGAATACGGCATGAGCGGGGACGACGTCATACGCCAGATGCATAAGGAGGTGTTTAACCTCGATGTGGACGACAGGACTAAGGTAGAGCTCATTGACACAATAGGTGAGTACGAATTCAGAATTGTGGAGGGCGCCAACGAGAGAATACAAATTGAGGCGCTTCTGGCCCAGTTCATGCGTTTTGGAATGGGGAAGAAATAAATACCCCCAAGCTCTTTTTTATTGGGTGATAACATGGCTGTTGCAGAGTGGACTACGATGGTTTGGGACGCAATCTACCCCGGCGTGGTCGCCTTCGTCATAGCGATTGTTGGATACATTCTGGCGTTCATTGCGGAGGGCATAACGCGAAAGCTCTTCAAAAGCCTCTACTACGAGGAGTGGTTTGCAGCACATGGCGTGGACAGGGCGTTCCTTGGCATACACATAACCGACCTCATAGCCACGCTGGTCAAATGGTGGGTATTCTTGGGCTTCTTCGCGCAGGCGATAACGTTCCTCGGCATGCCCCTCGTCACAAACATGGCGGTAGCGCTGTACAATATATACGTTAGCATCGCCCTGGGCATCATCTACCTTGGCGTCGGATTCATCGTGGCCACATACGTGGGCATAAAGATGCGCGAAAACAAAACATACGGTGGAGAGATAACCATCAAGGCGGTGCAGGCCATCATAATATACTTTGCCCTCGTCACGGCGCTTCCCCACTTCGGCATAAAGGACACGTACATACTAACAAAGGCCATTGAAATAGCATTGTGGGCAGGAGCAATAGCCTTCGGAGTGGGTCTGGGCATTGCCATTGGGCTCGGTGGTCAGGACGTGGTCAGGGACGTGCTCAAGAAGAGAAAGCAGTACATAGAGGAGATCATCTTTGGAAGGAAGTAAGAGGGTGCTGGATGCCGCAGCGCTCCTCAACTCTACCTTCTTTTATTATGAAAACGCGATTATCCCGGCGAGCGTGGCTTCTGAGATAAAGAGCAAGTCGGAAATTCTCGACGCGCTTGTCTCCTCCGGGCGGCTGAAAATCGTAGAGCCGGAAGAGAAGTTCAGGCGCCGCGTGGTGGAAGTGGCGAAGAAGATGGGGGAGCTCAACGCACTATCGGACGCGGACATAGATGTCCTCGCATTGGCACTACAGGAGAAAGCAACCATCATAAGCGACGACTTTCACGTTCAGAACGTGGCGGAAGAGCTGGGCATAAATTATGAGGGGGTAACGGAGCGTATACGCGAAAAAAGAATGTACGTAAAGAAGTGCATAAACTGTGGAAGGGTATATCCCCCAACGTACAGGGGAAAGAGATGCAAGGTGTGCGGCGGAAAACTCGTTTATTTCTCGAATTCTGAGTTCCGCTCAACGTAAGTCTGAATCCACCTCGTTATCTTATCCCTGCGCAGGAATATAACCACGGCAAGGACCGCGAATAGAAGGGATATGTAAATGCTGTACGAGGTAGATGTAAGAAGTTCCACGATGGATGGCGCCCCTGCCGGCTTGGGTATAGAATAGCGTATGTATATGTCATTTGTCGTTATGGGGCCCTCCCAGGTGATGATGTTCGGCGAGCGGCTGGAGCTCTCGACAGGCGGGGTGAAGGAGATTACACGCGCGCTCTGGGGGAGGATAACAACAATGGATGTACCCTCTGGGATGACAAAAGCGCTCCCCTGCCGTTGAAGATTAAAACGGTTCATTATATACTCCCACTCCGTTGCAGTCTCCTTTGAAAGCACTGCAGCCTGAACAGTATACTTTACAGTCATCTTCACGGCATTTGGTGCCACCTTTCCCCAGTAAATCGTTATCTTCGACAAATCAGAATATTTTTTGCCGAAGTGATGCCGAAGCTCAGGAATCTTCGCTATCCATAACTGGTACGAGTTACCAGCCTGCTCAGCAAGCGCCATAAACTCATTCATCTCGTTAACATCATTGAAAACAAAGAGATATTCCTCACGAACGTCCGCAACGCCGCTGGGACCGACGACGGCAGTAATCGTTGCAGATGATGGGGATACGGAGAACGCGAGGGGAATGAGAAGTACAAAGAGTATTGAAGCAAAGCGCCGCATGTAGTAATCTACGCGGCGGAGTATTAAAGCTCTAACGTATAGCCATCGTATGCTGCGACGGAGTTTTCGAATATTCTTTTTGCTTCGGTTTCCACCGCAGAGAGGTCCTTTATGCGTGCAGAGAAGTGGAACAGGATAAGACGCTTTGCACCGAGGGTTTTTGCCAGCTGTGCTGCCTCCGCAACGGTTGAATGCTTCTTCTCGACTGCTAGCTCTGCCTCGGACGAGAGGAATGTTGCGTCGTGGATGAGAACATCCGCTCCCCGCGCATACTCATGTTCCACAGGTCGTGTGTCTGTCGCATAGACTATCTTCCTTCCGGGAACGGTGTAAACGATATCCTTCGGCTGTATCATGCGTCCCTTCCAGAGGACAGGATTCCCCGCCTTGAGCTCGCGAACAAGTGGGCCCTCTATACCCAGCTCTTTTACTTTCTTCTTGTCCGCTTTGACCTTCGGCGCTTCCTGGAAGACGTAGGCGTAGCAGTCAGCGGTGTGGTCCAAGGGATATGCAAACATGTAGAACCTGTCGGTGTGGAAGAGCAATCCCTCATCAACAGCGTGGAAAAGAACGGGAAAATCCACGCCTGTGGGAACGGCGTTCAGCAACTGCTCTATATACGGTATCTGACGGGCCGGGACCCAGACGTGGACCGGACGGTCTCGCCCATAGAGGGCCATGGTGCTTAGAAGACCCGGAAGGCCAAAGACATGGTCTCCGTGGTAATGGGAGATGAATATGTGTTCAACCTTCATCAAAGAGCGTCCAAAGCGCATGAACTGACGCTGCGTCCCCTCCCCCACATCAAAAAGAATTCCCGTGCCCATATATTCGAGAAAAACGGCCGGAAGTCCCCTTTCCTTGGTCGGTGCAGAAGCAGACGTGCCAAGGAAAGTAATCCTCATTTCAGACATACGTGGACCCTCCGGGTAAGCTTGGAGTGTACATACCAATTGGACACCCTTTCAACATAAAACCCGGCCCTCTCGAGAAGGGGGGAAACGTCGCGGTCCGCCACAACAACGCAGAAGCGGTTCCTCTTCAGCACCGAGAACATGGATTCGAATGCCTCAGCATATAATGACCGTAAATCCCTCGTGAGAACCTTCGAGGAGCGGCCATAGGGTACATCCGTCGCGATTGCATCAAAGCCGTCCCAGGGAATGTTTCGGGCATCCCCGCGGACGACGGTGGCCGAGTAACCGTAGTGTGCGAGGTTGATGGATGCCCCGAGAACCATGTCCTCCACAATATCTATACCGTAAACCTTCGCACCGACCGCCGCCGCTTCTATGAGGATACCACCAACCCCCGCGAAAGGGTCCAAGAACTTCTCCCCCGGAAGCACCCCTGATATGTTGACGAGGAGGCGGGCCTCACGGGCATTCAGGGAAGTGGGGTGGTGAAACGGTCGGTTCTTTGTATCCCTTGCAGCGAAGTCCTTTGCGCGAACCTCCCGCGCAGGGGCCAGAAAATAGTAGCGGTTCCCGGCGCGGACCACATAAACGAGTGTTTTTGGGCGTTTAAGTTCTACGGAACCGTCAAAGTGCCAAGCAATGCGTGGGACAACAGAGGAAACGTTTGAGCGTATGGCGTACGGCCCGTTACGTAGAAGGTACTCCTGCAAGCCAGAGGAGCGGGCAAGTCGGCCCACCTCGGATATCCGCTTCACAGAAAACCAGACAGGGCCAAAAACGCGAGTATATGCAACACGGGAGTAGAATGAGACGTCATCAGAGTGGACGATGATGAAACGGTCAGAGACAACCTTGTAGCGCTCGCCCCTGCGTCGGGCGAGGGAAATTACCTCCTGACGCGCGAGGTCTGTCAGCCGCCCGAGAAGATAAAAGCCGAGCACAGAGGAAGAGGGAAAGATGAAGATAAAAGGGTTAACAACCTCTTCATAACGTGGGCGTACTCGATGACATGGACTTCAAAACGACGGAGGAAATACCCGTACCTGAGCGGCTTATAGACCAAGTTATAGGACAGGACAGGGCAGTAAAGCTTGTCAAGCAAGCTGCAATTCAAAAACGCCACGTTCTTCTACTCGGGCCGCCGGGAACGGGAAAGAGCATGCTTGCACAGGCAATGGCAGAAATCCTACCCGCCGAAAACCTGGAGGACTTCCTGGTTTATCCCAACCCGAAGGACGAAAACGAGCCGATAATCAAAACTGTTCCTGCGGGGGAAGGCAGGAAAATCGTTGAGCAGGCGCGCATAGACGCCCTGGCAAAATACCAGAACCTATTCATCCTGTCCCTGCTCATTCCCCTCGGATTCTTCCTCCTCGTGACGTGGCTCTGGCAGGCAGGCGTGTACCCGGACGTTGTCTATGCTGCCTTCGTTATTCTCTCAGGAATACTGAGCGTTGCAACAGTTATGGGTGTGAAGCAGAAATACCAGCCGGAGAACAACATTCCCAAACTCCTAATCGATAATTCAGGCAGAACGACAGCACCGTTTGTGGATGCGACTGGTGCAAGGTCCTCTTCCCTGCTCGGAGACGTCCGTCACGACCCCTTCCAGTCCGGCGGGCTAGGTACACCGGCTCACCTCCGTGTAGAGCCGGGGGCAATTCACAAGGCGCACAAGGGAGTCCTTTTCATAGATGAAATTGGCACGATTTCCTACCGCGTCCAGCAGGAGCTGCTCACGGCACTACAGGAAAAGAAATATCCAATAAAAGGACAGAGCGAGCGCAGCGCCGGTTCCCTCGTCAGGACAACACCCGCGCCATGTGACTTCATACTTGTCATCGCAGGCAACTGGGAAGATTTGAAGCGGATGCACCCCGCACTTCGCTCCAGAATCCGAGGATACGGGTACGAAATCGTCGTGAACGAAGATATGGATGACACACCAGAGAACAGAAAGAAGCTTGCCCAGTTCGTGGCGCAGGAGGTGCGCAGAGACGGGAAAATACCGCACTTCACGAAAGAAGCCGTCGAAATAATCATTCTGGAGGCGAAAAACCGCTCGGGCAAAAAGGGGAAGCTCACACTCCGCCTGAGGGAGCTGGGCGGGCTTGTAAGGGCAGCCGGAGATATTGCGGTGGAGAAGGGGCACAAATACGTTCTGCCAGAAGATGTCTACGAAGCACTCGAGCGAGTCAAGACATTGGAGGAGCAGGAGGCAGAGCGCATAGTGAAGACGTACGCGGAGTACTCCATCGTCAAAACAGAGGGATACGAGGTCGGGCGGGTCAACGGCCTTGCAATCATAGGTAGCTCAAACACGGGCATTGTCTTGCCGATAGAGGCAGAAATAACGCCAGCACAGTCAAAGAACGGGGGTAGAATAATCGCCACCGGGCAGCTACAGAGAATTGCGCGTGAAGCCGTCCAGAACGTAGCAGCAATCATAAAAAAGGTGGCAAAGAAGAACATCAAGGACTACGATATACACATACAGTTCGTTCAGGCACCCGGCGGAGTAGAGGGCGACTCGGCAAGTATATCCATCGCCACTGCAGTCATATCCGCGCTGACGGGCATACCTGTCGACCAGAGTGTGGCCATGACCGGTTCCCTGTCCATAAAGGGAGAGGTACTACCCGTTGGAGGCGTTTCTGCAAAGATTCGGGCAGCACACGCGGCGGGCATAAAAAAGATTATCATCCCTTACGCAAACAAGGACGACGTAATCCTTCCACCGAAGATACGCGAAGAAATAGAAATAATACCAGTGAAAAGCATTGATGAGGTCCTTAAGCACGCACTAAAGCCAGTACCGAAGAGAAAGCGCCTGGTTCTGGACATAAACAAACTCATCGCACCCATAATCAATCCGAAGGTGAGCCCGGCGTAAAAACAAACCCCTTTGGCTCCGGCGGCTTCATTATCTCGCGGAGCAGCGCCGTGGCGTATGAGCCCTTCGGGAGATAAAAGGATACGACGTCGCGGGAAACAGAAAACTCCTCTGCACGCTCCAGAATCTTCCTTCTCCCGCCATCAGCAGAATACTTCTTGAAGCGGCGGAACTCAGACAGGTCAACGCCCTCCTCTTCCAGGACCTCCCGCTCAATCTCCCCCTGAATCCCGCCCGCAAACTTTGCCCTGTACCCGGGAATCATGGTAGTGGGGACATCATGCAGGAGAATATCCCCACGCTCTGGCCTCACTCCGTGCTCCAGCCTCCGAGACAGCATAATGTTGAAGAGGTACGACTGGTACGCATGTATGAAGAGGGAAAACATTCGCGGATGTAGACGCTTGAGTGCGCGCTCGTAAGAGTCACCCCTCGCAAGGGCACGGAGAATCGTTTGCTCTGGACGTAATCGCTTGGGAAAAACTTCAAGGGCTCTATTCCAGTTGCCCCAGTTATCAGACAGCCATTCCCGCGCCTCCCTCGTTCTGTCCGGTTCGTACTCAGAGGTTATCGTGAGGTACGCTCGCGCAGCGTCCTCCCACTCCCCTTTCAAAATATGCCGACCAACGATGTGGGAGACAAACCGGTAAGAGCCAAAGCGCTGGTGTGCAAAGTAGTTGGGGAAACGGCGCAGAGTCGGAATCTCCCCCCTGGCACCGCGAATACGTATGGTGAAGTAGTTCCCTTTAAGATGCCCCAGACGCAGACGGGAGCGCATATAGACAGGTGTGTGGAAAGCCATATCCCGCAGGGCCAAACCCCGCACGTCCCTCCACCTGACGCCGCGGATAGATATCCACTGAGCCGTAAGGGCCTTCTTGTCCTTTGTACCTGCAAAACCTATATGCTTTCTCGGAATTTTCAGTATCCGGGAAAGGCGGTTCACAGCGTCAACTGTTGCCCAGTCGCGCTTATCCATAACAACCCACAAAAACTCCCCCGACCCCTCCGGCTCCATAGGTGCCTTCTGACCGCGTAATAAAAGTACCTGTGCCCGACCAAGCTCGTTTACCTCCTCAACAACAAAGTCCTCCGGCCGCTCCTTGATTCTACCACCAACTCCCTTGAAATCACTGAAATAATAGAGCATCCCTATTTCTTTCTCCCATTCCGGCGATTCGCGCACAAGAACAACGTGAGGGGAAGCACATAAGAAGCCATCAGGAACGGGGGATGTGCGAATGCAGGCCCGCGGGATTCAGGAAGGCATCGCATTCCTGCGCCGCCCACATTTCGCCAGCGCCCGACAGGCCCTTGAGTATACGGGGCTGAAAGCCCCGTTATACGAACTCGCAGCTAAATGAAATGGGCGGATAGCGGGCCCGCGGGGATTCGAACCCCGGACCTGCGGCTTAGGAGGCCGCCGCCATATCCAGACTAGGCTACGGACCCGTCCGGTGCCCCCGATGCAGAATGTAGGGACCCGGCGGAAAGCTATAGCCCGCACACGAGCGTAGGGACATGGGGCCGCCCGGATTTGAACCGGGGACCTTCGCCGCGTGAAGGCGACGTCATGCCTGGCTAGACCACGGCCCCGTATGAGCATTGGAATTTTGGTGAGAGGAATTAAAAAACTACGAGGTGAGATATGTGCATGGGCAGCATTGTCGAAGTTCTCACTGCAACGGTCCTGGACAGTCTACTCGGGCTTGTGGGAATATTCTCGCTGTACATTAACGAGAACACCCTGCAGAAAATCGTAAACTTCCTCGTAGCATTTGCAGCGGGTGCGATGCTGGCAGGTGCCCTTGCACACCTCCTGCCGAAGGCACTAGCCATGACGAAATGGGCCGCAGAGATTGCAATAATTGGTTTTTCTGCGTTTTTCATACTTGAAAGGTATTTGCACTGGCATCACTGCCACGAAACAGGCAAATGCGATGTTCACCCCGTGACAACACTTACGATTATCGGAGATGGGATACACAACTTCATAGACGGACTCGTAATAGCTGCGTCCTTCCTGGTGGACTCCGTAACGGGGTGGATGACAACGGCCCTTATAATTGGCCACGAGCTTCCCCAGGAGCTGGGCAATTTTTCCGTTCTGCTCTACGGGGGATACACAAAGAAAAAAGCGATACTCTGGACGTTTCTCTCACAGGCCACATGCATCCTCGGCGGTCTGGTAGGGTGGTTCTTTACACCGGAGTGGCTAAAGGCACCGCTCCTCGCATTCGCCGCGGGCGGCTTCATATACATATCGGCGTCCGACCTTGTCCCAGAGCTTCACAAGGAGAAGAATCTGAGGAAAAGCACGATGCACTTCCTTGCCTTCCTCTTGGGTGCGGCATTCATGATTACAATAAAGATTCTGGTGCATCACTGATGGCATACGTTGAAGTAAACGAGCGAGCAGCAGCGGAGCTCGAGAGAGGCGCCCTTCACGTATACGCGCAAAACGTGATAATAGCAGAGGCAAAGCCAGGAGATTGGGTAGAAATTCGCCACAAGGACAGCGTCCTTGGCTACGGCTTTTACAACCCTCATTCTGCAATAACCGTGCGCCTCTTCTCCTGGGAAGATAAGGAACCTGTGGATGTCCTCGAAGAACGGCTGGAGGAAACAGCACGCTGGAAGAGCAGATTGTACAAGGATGTATATCGCTGGGTATTCGCAGAGGGGGATATCCTGCCGGGCCTCGTAATAGACCGTTTCAAGGACGTCGCAGTTATCAAGAACCAAACACTGGGGCTGGAGGGGCACCTCGAATTTATAGCGGAGAAGATGGCAGAATACGGCGTCAGTCACGTGTTCCTGAAGGGAAAGGGAGGTGGAAGGAAGAGGGAAGGATTGCCACAGATGGAAAAATGGCTAAGAGGGGGAAAGAGTGACCCTGTGGTGATTGAAGAGGGTAGCGCGAGATTCTACGTGGACGTGGTTGGCGGCCAGAAGACCGGCTTCTATCTGGACCAGAGGGAGAACAGAAAGGAGCTCGAGAGGCTTGTAGAACACGACATGGCCGTGCTGGACGTTTTTGCATCCACCGGCGGATTTGGAATTCACGCAGCGGTAAAGAGCGCCAAAGTAACGTTCGTTGAGCTTGGCAAAGCTGCGAGCAGGATGATTAGGAGAAATTTAAGGCTGAATTGCGTCAACGGCAGAGTAATAACGGCGGATGCTGTCGACACGATGAAGAAAATGGTGGAACGTGGCGAAAAATATGACATTGTTGTCCTTGACCCTCCGGCCCTTGCAAAGGGGCGGGCAGACATAACCCGTGCAAAAAAGATGTACTTCCTTATCAACGAGCTTGGAGCAAAACTCGTGGAAGAAGGGGGCATACTCGTCTCCTGCTCCTGCTCGCATCCCATAACGCCGAGAGAGTTCATTGGTATCGTAAACGGGGCGGCAGCAAAGGCGGGAAGACGTATCCAGATGCTCGGCGCGCTGAGGGGACAGGCACCGGACCACACGGTATACCTCCCGCAGCCAGAGACCCAATACCTCAAGTGTGGTTTTTTCCGTGTGGAATAAAAACCCTGAATGAGTGGTAATATCATGGGACTCAGGGTCATTGAAAGAATCAAGAAAATGGAGGAGCCTATTCAGACGCTGCTCCAGTTCGAAAGAGAGATTCCCCGTATCCAAAAGCTCGGAGACACCACACGCGTCGTAAGCAAGAACGTGGAATCGTTTAGGGAGCATCACTTCGACCGCCTCATAGACATAGGGCTTCAACACCCCGACAGGGAGAAGGGAATCGAAATCCTCGAGGGAGTGTCGGAAATTGCAAAAACCTACGGCAAGTACAGGAATACAAAAGAACTCAAAGATGAGTTCCTCAGGCACCTGAAGAACGTATACAAGCTACACCAAACGCACAGAAAGCTCGAACCGGAGCGCGCGTTCGACAGGAGCCATGAAATAATAGTTACGCTCGCAGCCATCGCGAAAAAGATGCGGGAGCACAACATTGACGGTAAACTAGCCGCACAGGTGCTGGCACATGCGAGGGCAATTGAGGGGACAAATCCCCGGCAAATGCACCAAATGTATTTGAAGAGACTGAATGCGATTCGCGAGGTTCTTGAGAGAAGCAACAGCGAGTCCGCCGCAAGAACACTTGCGATGCTCGTGGAAAAATGGAGGAAACAGAATGCTTGAAAGGATACGGCGCGAAATAGAGGGAATTCGCAAAAGGATAGAGTATAAAAAGGTGGCTGTGCAGATACCCGAGGGGCTAAAGCAACACAGTGCTGAGATTCTGGACGAACTGCGGGCGCTGGGAGCAACGGAAACGTTCCTCTTCATAGACCCGAACTTCGGCGCCTGTGATTTAAAGGACAGGGAGGCAAAGGAGCTCGGTGCAGATATTCTCCTTCATTTTGGCCACAACCGCTTCGGAAGAATAAAAGATACTGCGATTCCGGTTATTTACGTGCCAGTAACGCTGGAGCTGAACATAGAGCATATCATCCGTGCTCTTGAGAAAATAAAAGGGAAAATCGCGCTTTGCACAACCGTCCAATATCTGCCATACCTGAAAAGAATAAAGGAGCGCCTGGGGGACAGGGTAGTCCTTGGAAGAGGAAGCCTTGCAACGGAAGCGGGGCAGGTACTCGGCTGCGACCCCGGAGCGTGCAACGTGGAGGCAGACGCAAATGTAATCATCACGGACGGTATTTTCCACGGCGTGCTTGCAAGGATGCAAACGGGGCGGAAGACATACATCCTCACGCCGGCGGGGGAGCTCATAGACGTTGAGCCACACGTCGAGCGATACCTCCGCCAAAGAGAGACTGCAAAGCTTCTTGCAAGGGAAGCGAAACGCGTGGGCGTGGTCATAACAACGAAGAGGGGCCAGATGTATGTAGATGTGGCCGAAAAAATTGCAGAAACGATACGGAAGGCAGGAAAGGACGCGGACATCCTCGTCTGCGACTACTTCTATCCGGAGTACGTGGAAGGGATGCCCTACGACGTATACGTGTTCACAGGCTGTCCCCGGGTGCCTATCGACGATTACACGCGCTTCAAGAAGCCAGTACTAACAGTGTCAGAAGCAATGGAGGTATGGCCACCGAAATAAATAATTACGCGCTGCGCTGAAATACGATGGAAGAAATTATGGCAAAAAGTGTGGCAGAAGAATCTGACATAGGAAGCGCAGGAAATCGCCTAAAAAACAACTGGGCATATAACTCCCAGAACATGCCGGGGTGCCCGAGTGGTCTAAGGGGCCGGACTTGAGATCCGGTGGGCCGCTAGGCCCGCAGGGGTTCAAATCCCCTCCCCGGCGTTCTTCTACTCTCCAATAAAAGCATAAGCATAATTGCCCGTCGCAGATGGGCAGTTAGCATCGTGCGGCCAGAGAATCTGGCCGTTTAAATCCCCTCCCCGGCGTTTTAGCAAATTATGGGAATCAGCCGCGCCTTACTTCATCATCGGACCCTCAGCATTGGACTCATTCATCATCCGATGGACACTAAGAAACGAAGAATTAAAGAACAGGGGTCAGGGGGTAACAGAATCGTCATCCGTTCGGCGGAACGTCCGACTCATCATCCCCCAAGAGCGTAAACGGTCAGTTACCCCAGAGTTCATCACGGCTCAGATAGGTGAAGACACATCATCCCATTTAATTCTGAAACGATTCATTTATATGCATGGAAATCCGCGTACGCGCAGTTCCAAACGCAAAGAAGCCAAAAGTCGCGTGGGAAGGAGACGTTCTAAAGGTATGGGTTGATGCACCGGCACGGGACGGGAAGGCAAACAAGCGGCTCGTGGAAATCATAGCAAAGGCTGCAGGGGTAAAAAAGTCGGAAATCCGCATCGTCAGGGGGGAGAGGAGCAGGGATAAAGTTATAGAAGTCCCCTTTGACGCAGCCACTCGTCTATCCGGCCAGACTGCTCCATAATTTTGATAAACCACGGTGTGTAGACCTCCGGATGCTTCTTAACGTCTTCTTTCAGCCAGTCCCATCGTACCCACGCATAACCATCTGCCTCTTCAGGATTCGGGCGCACAGGACCGTCGTAAACACCTACGAGAACGTGGTCGTACTCGTACTCAGTTAAACCGTTGCCCACATCGGCCCGGTAGATAAAGGAGAATATCTCCTCAAGGTCCGTGTCAAAACCCATCTCCTCCTTTAGCCGTCTGTGGGCAGCGGCAAGCACATCCTCGCCGGGAAGCGGATGGGAGCAGGTCGTGTTCGTCCAAAGTCCTCCTGCATGGTACTTCTTTCTTGCGCGCAGCTGAAGAAGGAAAAACCCGTCCGGGTTGAAAATAAATATGGAGAATGCCCTGTGCAAGTGGCCACCATCTCTATGTGCCTCAATCTTCTCCATTGTACCAATCTCGTTGTCATTCTCATCTACAAGCACTACATCGGTCATGGAAAGAAAGATGGGTATTGAAAATAAAAATCACTCCTCCAGTTTGATGGACTGGGTCGGGCAGGACATTGCCGCGTTGCGCACCTTCTCCTCGTCTTCAGGGGCAACTTCTTCCCTTATGGCGACGGACTTGCCATCGCTGTCCAGCTTGAAGTACTCCGGAGCAAGGGCAACGCAGACGCCACAACCAATGCACGTGCTCTTGTCAACGTGAACCTTCATGGAATCACCAGAATGGAAAAGGTAGTGGGGAATTTAAATCTAGACGTCAAAGAGGATGCGAGCGTGCCAGCCCTTTTCGTCTTGCCACACGCGGAAATCGTGCCAGGATATGGCCTTTACGTCGGCACGGGGATTGTGCTCGAGGCGTATGCGCTCCCCCTCCGCCACAACGTCCGCCTTAAGTCCATCCGATTGATTCACGGTCACGTCGAAGCGGGAGAAAGCGAGGGCATCGGCATCCTTGTAAACGAGAAGCTCCTCGAGGAAGTTGTAGAGAAGCTCCTCCTCGTTTCTGCCTGAAACGGAGAAAAAGCTCTGAACAACCGGCTTTACCCTGTCGATGTCGAGCATTGCGGCGAAAAGTGCCCGTCCCGACTCTGAAAGGAGCTCCTCAAAGGTTGGGGCATCAACTTCCACGAGCACGTCCGCCGTGTGGTCCAGGAACCGAAAGGGCATGCATAAAAGAAGCACGACAGAAGATAAAAGCATGCGGATACGTTGGCGTGTGCTCGGAGGGGAGTGGAAAGAGACAGAAACAGATGCTAAAACGGTCGGAGAGTTCATGCGGCAGCAGGGACTGTCCATAGAGGAATACCTTCCCAGCATAAATGGAAAGCTCATCACAGAGGACGCAGAAATGAGGGAAGGCATGGAGATAACGTTCGTTCCGGTGGTTTCAGGTGGCTAAGTGCTCGGTATGTGGAAAGCCAGCAGTCTACGTCGCAAAGTACGAGGGCAAGGCGTACTGCCCAGAGCACTTTCTGGAGTGGTTTGACAAACGCGTAAGGAAAACGATACGAAAGTACAAGATGTTTGGAAAGAAGGAGCACATCGTTGTGGCCGTATCCGGCGGAAAGGACTCGCTAGCGGCCATGCACTACATGAAGCAGTTGTCAAAACGCGTACCGGGCTGGGAAGTGGAAGCGCTGCTCATAGACGAGGGAATTCAGGGCTACCGCCCGACCACGATAAGGGACTTCAAGAAGTGGGCAGAAGAGTGGGAGGTCCCGTACCGCATCGTCTCTTTCAAGGAGGAGATTGGCGCAACCCTGGATGAAATCGTCAGGAAGGGGCGCGAGCTGGGCCTGCCCTACCAGCCCTGCTCATACTGCGGCGTCTTCCGAAGGTACCTGCTAAACAAGGCCGCAAAGGAAATGGGCGCCACCGTCCTCGTCACAGGACACAATCTGGACGACGAGATACAGACGTTCCTCATGAACATTATGCGCCACGATATAGACCGTCTGGCACGTCTCGGTCCAGTCACGGGCGTTTCGGAGCACGAGGGATTCGTCAGGAGGGTGAAAATCTTCTACGACATACCCGAGAAAGAAGTGGTCGTCTACTCCATGATTAACGGATTCTTCCCGGAGTTCGTCGAGTGCCCCTACGCGCGGCTGGGCTTCAGATGGGACCTCCGGCACTACATTAACCTCTTGGAGGAGAAGTACCCCGGAACGAAGTTCATGATACAGAAATCGCTGCTGGACATCGTAGAGGTGCTGAAGAAGGAAAGAGGCGGACGGCCAAAGAAGTGCAAGATATGCGGAGAGCCTGCAACGGGAGATGTGTGCAGGGCGTGCGAGCTAAGAATTCTCCTGGGGCTTATGGAGCCGCCGAAATGGTTTGACGTCAAGAGCATCAAGATTTGAGGCCCAGACGGAGTACAACGTCTTCAATTACCTCCCGCGCGTTGGGTCCTTCCACGTAGACCCGTACCTTGGGCTCCGTGTTGGACGGGCGAACGAGGACGCGGTGATTCTTATACATAATTTCAGCCCCGTCAATCCTGCTCAGCTCCGTTCCCAGCTGCCGAGCCCGTTCAACGTACTCCTGCGGATTTTCCACGCGGAAGCTCTCTGAAACGAGGGGGTAGAAGATATACTCGGAGCGTGCAGCGAGCGGGTCGTAATGCGAGAGAACCGCCGTAAAGAACAGCGGGTCAGAATGGCCTGAGAAGTTGTACGCTGTAAAATGGCACGAGTACTCCCCCGCAAACTCCGCGTTCTCCTCCTTAGCCCTCTGGTCGATAAAGACCGTCCCTATCCTTGTTCGTATAACACGTGCGCCCGGCAGATACTGCGTAACGCGGGGGGAGATGTCGAGGGATGCTATGAACGTCTTCCCGTTCCCCGTATCAAGGAACCATCGCCCAAAGAGCGTGAATAGGAGAGAAGGATTAACAAAGCCTTCAGCGTCGGCAAAGACAGAGCGGTCCGCATCGCCGTCAAGGAGAAGGGCAAAAGCAGCGCCTTCATCCTTCACACGTGCAGCAAGGGAATCAGCGAGCTCAAATGTCGGTTCTGGGCCACGGGCGGAGAATGACGGGTCTGGCTCGTCGTTTACGGCGACAAGGTCAAAGCGTTCCGCCAATATGTCCTTATACCACACGCCAACACCGTTGCCAAAGTCCACGACGATTTTGACGCGTTTAGACTCCGGCAGGCTGCTGGCATATCTTCCCTTGACATCCACCGGCACGATGCAGCCGTCGGCACCTTCCCTCGGGCTCACCTCTTCTGCTGTGGATGCTATCTCCTTTATCTCATGCATATCGAGAGAGTATCCGTTTGAGTCGAAGAGCTTGAACCCGTTGTATTCAGGGGGGTTGTGAGAAGCGGTGACCATGATTCCGCCGGACGCCTTGGTGACCCGGACGGCGAAGGAGACAACAGGCGTTGGAACTGCCCCAACGTCGTAGACCATAACGCCCGCGTCCCGCAGCCCCTCTTTTATGCGCTCGTAAAGTGTCTCAGAACCGCGGCGGAAGTCGCGGCCCACGACAACGGTGTCCCTCCCCGCGCCAAAGACGTAGCCCACCCTGTAGGCGTATTCCCCATCTATGTCGTCGGGGTATATCCCCCGGATATCGTAGGCAACGCGACGCATGATGGAAGAACGGCGGGCACGTATAAATACGTGACTGAAAAGATTCCGGAGGGTCAAGGTTTTTTTGATGCACGAAACTCATCCATACATGAATGCATTTCTCGAAGTGAAAAGATACCTCGAGGAGCTGGCGGAGCGGGAGAATGCTGGCGTTCCCGTTCAGTACCCGCCAGAGGACAAGATGGGAGACCTTGCTCTCCCCGTGGGCTTTAAGCTCGCAAAGTCATTCAGGGTCTCCCCAGAGGAGGCGGCAAAGCAGTTCGCCGAGAATATACGCCATCCGCTCATAGAGAGGGTCGAAGTGGCGGGCGGGTACGTCAACGTCTTCCTGAAGAGAAAGGAAGTCAGCGAGAGCGTGCTGAAAGAGGCAATGGATGAAAGTTACGGAACAGCGAAGCGAGGTGGACGCGTCGTTCTTGACTACTCATCCATAAATGTTGCGAAGCCCATGCACGTTGGCCACCTACGCTCCACGGTCATTGGAGGGTCTCTGCGTCGCATATACCGTTTCCTTGGAACAGAAGCAATAGGAATAAACTATCTGGGGGACATAGGAACGCAGTTTGGCAAGCTCATAGTCGCATATAAAAGATGGGCAGACGAAGAGGCGCTGGAAAGGGAGCCAATACGTGAGCTCCTGAGAATATATGTAAAATTCCACGAAGAGGCGGAAAAAAACCCTGAATTGGAGGAAGAAGCCAGAGAGGCGTACAGACGGCTAGAGGAGGGAGAAGAAGAGTACGTGAACCTCTGGAAGCGCTTCAGGGAACTCACCATTCGTTACGCCAGCAGAATATACGAAATGCTAGGCGTGGAGTTTGACGAGATAAGCGGCGAGTCGTTCTACATTGAAAAGGCGAGGGAACTGGCTGAGACGCTGCTGAAAATGGGCATAGCCGAGCGCGACCCTGAAACAGGGGCAATCATCGTGGACTTTGGGGAGAAGCTGGGCAAGGACATTATACTCAAGTCGGACGGGACTACCCTGTACCTCTCAAGGGACCTTGCAGCACTTCTAGACAGAGTGGAAAAGTACGGCCCTGAGAAGCTCATATACGTTGTCGGTTCGGAGCAGAGCGACCACTTCAGGAAGCTGTTCTGGCTTGCAAGAAAACTCGGAGTTGAAAAAGAGCTCGTGCACGTATCTTTCGGCCTCATAAACCTGCCTGAGGGAAAGATGTCCACAAGGAAGGGACGTGTGGTGTTTCTGGAGGACGTGTTGAAAAAGGCCGTAGAACTCGCCGGAGAGGAAATGAAAAGGAGGGGAACATACAACGAAGATGATGCAAAGAAAATAGGTGTTGGAGCGGTGAACTATGCCATACTTAAGGTAGAGCCGGAAAAGAACATAACCTTTGACTGGAAGCGCGTCCTGTCGTTCGAGGGAGATACTGGGCCCTACCTGCAGTACTCTGCAGTCCGCGCACGGAATATTCTTGAGAAGGCAGGAGAATGGACACTTAACACCGTCGAAAATGTCAATGACGAAGAGTGGGGAATCATAAAGCTCATTGCCCGCTTCCCAGAGGTGCTCGAAGAAACTGTACAAAAGGATAGGCCACACATACTTGCAAGGTACGCGTATGAGCTTGCACGAACGTTCCACTCCTTCTACGACCACAACCCTGTCCTCAAGTCAGAGGAGCCGGTACGTTCATTCCGTCTGGGCATCGTGAGGGCATTCCACAACGTCCTATCGCGGTCCCTGAACCTGCTACTGATAGAGGAACCGGGGAGGATGTAATGCCAAAGAGCTTGGAAGAAAGGGTGCTTGGACTCATCCGCGGCGAGCGCCTCGTCAGGAGAGGGGACAGGGTACTGGTATCCGTTTCAGGCGGGAAGGACAGTGCTGTGGCTGCGTGGCTCCTCGAAAAGCACGCTGAGGAGCTGGGAATAGAAGTTGCGCTTCTACATATGGACCAGGGCATAGAAAAATACTCCAGAGCGGCGCTCGATGCGGTGAAGGCACTCGCTCAGGCAATAGACGTCCCACTGTACGTGCACAGATGGGAGGATGAGTGGGGACAGCCATTTTATGCGGTCGCGGAAAAACTGGGGAGGGCCCCGTGCTCGATTTGCGGCACCCTGAAGAGATACTACCAGAATATCCTTGCGAAACGCATGGGCTACAACGTGGTCGCAACGGGGCACAACTTGGATGACGCCGTTGGATTCATAATCAACAACCTGATTACCGGTCAGTTTGAATATATCGCTAAGCTCTCACCAGTACTTCCCGAGACAGAACTGACGGTGCGGAAGATAAAACCACTCTTCTGGATTCAGGGGCAGGAGATTCGTACATTCGCAATGGGGCATAATATTCCCGTGTCCGAGGAAAAATGCCCGTTTCAGCGGCTGGCACCAACATATAAAATACGCCGCGCATTTGATGATGTGGAAGCGGCACGGCCGGGAACACGACGCGCATTCGTGCGAAACGTAATGCGACTCGTTTCATCGGCGCAGGTTCGCGAAGAGAAGAATAAAGAACCCCGCGCATGCAAGTACTGTGGTGCGCCAACCAGCGGGGAAGTCTGCGCCGTATGCAAGATGAAGATGAGGGTAGGCGTGGAGCCGGGGAGAATCGTTCTTCCCGAAAGGGTGATGTGATGGAGCTTGCGTACTTTGAGCGCGGGTTAAGAAAGGCGATGGACCATGCCCAGAGGCTCGCCGTGGATGGAAAGGACCTGAAAGAGCTCTTTGAAAACAAAAAGCACGCGCGGCGAGCACCGAAGCTGCTCCACGAGGCGGGCCTGCACGAACTCATACGCGAACTGGAGAAAACCAACTATAAGCCATCCAAGTTCAGCACGCCCGCCGAGGAGCTCGGATACTTTGCAGGAATACAGGGAATAATCAACGGGGCAAAGGGTGTGGAGAACGTTGCAAAAATTCTGGAGCAAATGAAGCACCTTCCGAGGGATACCGTGGCGGAAATCCTAAGCAGAATTGTAATTCCCCACGCAATCCCGCCCGTGGGTGCCGTGAAGTCGCCGTATGTGTACTCCCCTCAGCACAAAATACTCGTCCGCATGAAAATCCGTGCAGTGGGCAACTCCCTACCGGAGCTCGTCCAGAGGCTCTTAAAGGAAGCCGAAATTGACCGAGAGGGTATGGATACTGCCGGCATCGAACGGAGACTCAAAGCGGTGATGAGAGGAAGAAAAGCGGTTGAAAGCGCTCTGAAAAGCATCGACAATCCCGAAATTGCAATACAAAAGCTTCAAGAACATATAAACAAGTTAAGGGATGAGGGACTCCTAGTGCACAAACAGTATGACCTCGCAATAAGAGAACTGCAAAGGGGACGCGCTTCCATTGCCCAAACGTACCTGCGCTCACTACTCTACGGGCTAAGGCAGCACGAAGAAAAGCTACGGGCAAAACTCAGGAGAATCCGCAAGGGCTACGTTGACAGAGACGACACGTGGAAAAAAATAGAATACTCGGATGCGAGATTGGCACTTATCGGGCTGGCTCAGGAGCTGGACCTCGGGAACACCACAGCCATAAACCACTGGAATAAAATGCGTCCAGAAACCGTGCGCCTGATAGAAGACGTATTCAAGGAAAGGGGAGCGAAAATAAAGCATTTAGAGCATATAAACATTCTGCTAAGGAATAGCCGATACCGTGGGCTGCTGGAAAAAGCCGTGGCATGGAGCAAGCGTATGGACAGCGGCGACAGAAAGGCAGTACGAGAACTCATATGGGGAATGGCAGAGAGGGACCCGAAGGTTCTGGACTTGCTTGAACATTACGTGGAAAAAACCAATGGAATCGCGGGGCTTCTCGGGGAGATACAAAAGATTTCAAAGCAATAGAAAGGGCAAAACAAAGAGAGCCGCGGGCGGGATTTGAAGGCTCGCCGCACCGAGCCGGGGTGAGTATTAGGGGGTCTTCGACCCCCTAGATACGAATTCGCGTCAACGCACTGGCTCTGCCAGGCGTATTGTGACGAAGTCACAGATACAATGAAATGGTGAAAGAGAGCCGCGGGCGGGATTTGAACCCGCGACCTGCCGCTTACAAGGCGGCCGCTCTACCGGACTGAGCTACCGCGGCACCTGTGGCCCATCTGGGCAAATAGATGAAAAGGGAAGAATTGTTAAAAAGGTGGCCGTCAGCCGAAGTAGTCCGGCTCCCGGGGTTTCTTGGATATCATTTTCTTGACCACACGCTGGGAAAGATACTGGGAAAAGCCCTCGTAGAACGCAATCGTGTCCTTGTCGAGCGATGGCCCCACAACCTCCATGGCCTTGCGGAAGTCCTCCATGGTAACCTTTGTGGGCTTCATGTTATTTCTGCGGAGAGCTACAAGGGCTGCATCCCTTGCAAGGGCCTCAAGGTCCGCACCTGTATAGTTTTCCGTCTCCGCTGCAATTGTTTCGAGATTTACGTCATCTGCAAGGGGTATGTTCCTCGTGTGCACCCTGAGTATTTCGAGGCGGGCGCGCTCGTCGGGTGGCGGCACGTATATGATTCTGTCAAAGCGGCCAGGACGGAGCAGAGACGGGTCGATGATATCCGGTCGGTTCGTTGCCGCTATGACCACCACATCCTTCAGCTCGGATATGCCGTCCATCTCCGTGAGCAACTGATTGACTATGCGGTCGGTCACATGGTTGTCCTCACTACCACGGCGCGGTGCAATCGCATCAATCTCATCTATGAACACAACGCAGGGTGCTGCCTGACGCGCCTTTGTAAATATCTCGCGTATGGCCTTCTCCGACTCACCGACCCACTTGCTCAGCACCTCTGGGCCCTTGACGGATATGAAGTTCGCCTCAGACTCCGTTGCCACTGCCTTTGCGAGGAGAGTCTTGCCCGTTCCGGGCGGGCCGTAGAGGAGAATACCCCGGGGTGGCTTAATCCCCATTGCCTCAAAGGCTTCCTTGTGCCGGAGGGGCCATTCAACCGCCTCGCGGAGCTTTGCCTTGACGTCCTCGAGGCCACCCACATCCTCCCAGTGAACGGAGGGCACCTCGATGAACACTTCACGCAGAGCAGACGGCTTTACCTCCTTGAGCGCCTCCTCGAAGTCCCTTCTGGTCACCTTAAGCTGCTCAAGAATTTCTCCGGGAATCTCATCCTCATCAAGGTTTATCTGCGGTAATATTCTCCGTATGGCCTTCATTGCCGCTTCCTTAACGAGAGCAGCGATATCAGCACCGACAAAACCATGGGTTATGCTTGCCAGCCAGTCGAGGTCAACGTCATCTCCAAGCGGAACGTTCCTCGTGTGAATCTGGAGTATTTCTTTGCGAGCGTTGCGGTCGGGAACGGGAAGCTCAATCTCCCTGTCAAAACGGCCGGGACGGCGAAGGGCGGGGTCTATGGCGTTCGGACGGTTCGTTGCGGCGATAACAACCACGTCGCCCCTGCTCTCCAGACCGTCCATAAGGGTAAGAAGCTGAGCGACTACTCTCCTCTCCACCTCTCCGAGAACCTCTTCGCGCTTCGGTGCTATGGCATCAATCTCGTCTATAAATATAATCGCAGGTGCGTTCTGCTGTGCCTCCTCGAAAACATTCCTCAGGCGCTCCTCCGCCTCTCCCACGAACTTACTCATAATTTCAGGGCCATTGATTGCTATAAAATACGCGTTGGCCTCGTTTGCCACTGCCTTGGCGAGGAGGGTCTTGCCCGTTCCGGGCGGGCCGTAGAGAAGGACGCCCTTGGGCGGTTCTATACCCAAGCGCCTGAAGAGCTCGGGATGCCGAAGCGGGAGCTCAACCATCTCGCGTATCTTCTGAACCTGCTCGCGGAGGCCCCCGATATCATCATATGTAATGTTTGGTACATTGCCAGTTTTTACCGGCTTGTCGAGGACGGATATCCCCGTCTGAGGGGAAATACGAACAATTCCAGAGGGTTTTGTGGAAACAACAACGTAAACGCTCTTGCGGAAGAAGGGAATGAGCACCTTGTCGCCCTTGACAAAGGGTCTGCCCATGAAGTGCTTCTTCAGGTAGTTCTCGTAGCCGCGGATAATAATCTCGTTCTCGGACGCGGGGGCAAGAACAACCTTATCTGCATTCTTCCACTCTGCCTTGCGGACAACCACCTTATCCCCGATGGACACACCTGCGTTGCTACGAATTATAGAGTCCATGTGGATGATGCCCTTACCCTCATCCTCTACGGGGGCCGGCCAAACGATTGCAGCAGTCTTTCTCTTGCCCTCTATTTCCACTATATCTCCAGAGGATACACCGAGGCGCTTCTTCGTCCCCATATCAATGGCAACGATTCCTCTTCCGACGTGTGAGGGCAGAGCCTCCTGAACGCGAAGAATAACCTCATCTTTCTTGGGCTTTTTCTCACTAGCAGTAGCAGGCATCAGAAGAATAAGCGAAAAAGGGTTCAAAAACGTGCCTTATAAATTCCACCCGGCAATAATCTTTCATGGCTTGGCGACTCAGGGTGGAGGCACAGGCAGTCTCCTTCACCCGCGATGAGGATAAGATTCTATTCCTGCTCGTAAAGAAGGCAAACGGCTGGAGAATACCGAAGGGCGGCGTAGAGAAGGGGGAAGACTTCCCCGAAACAATTGTCCGCGAGCTCTGGGAAGAGGTGGGCATAGAGGGGGACCGCATCGTCGTCTTGGAAAAGTTCAACGAGTACATGTACGAGGATGTGCGGGCAGAAATTCTACATAACCCCCACGTCTTCCTCGTATACATACGCGGAAAGCCAGAGCCAAAGCCGGACTACGAAGAGATATCCGCAGCGAAATGGGTGGACTTTAAAACTGCCCAGAGAATGCTGCGCTTCAGAGAAGAAAGAGAAACGCTGAAGAGAGCTATAGAGATTATTTCAGGTTTAGATAAAGCAAAGATCGACATGCTCGAGAGAGGGGATACACGATTGAGCATGTAACCATCGCAGTCGACGAATCTGGGGACCTAGGATTCAGGGATGGATGCTCCGCCTATTTCGTAGTTGCATGTATCGCTATCAAGGACGTAGAACTGAAGAAGATCAAGAGAGCGCTAAAGAAAATACGCGAAAAGTACGGTAAAAAGAAAAAGGATCTCCCAGAGGTAAAGGGAAACAAACTGCCTCCCGAAATTCTCGAATACGCGCTAAGAAAAATTTCAGATATTCCTTTTATCTCGGCAGCAGTGTTCGTAGAGAAGGATAAAACATACCGAAGAATAAAGGAATCGCCGCAACAGCGGAAACGACACTACAACTACATCGTTCGGAATGCAATTCAAAACACAATTATGCTGCTCCCAAAAGAGCCAACAAAAGTGACGCTAGAGCTGGACGTATACCACGCGAAAAAGATAAACCGAGATGAGCTTAAAAATTACCTCGAAATGCAGATTGGCCCCTACGTGGAGGACGTTGAAATAGTGCAAGAAGATTCTATGAGCTCACAAGCAATACAGATAGCGGATATTTTAGCATACTCAGTAAACAAATACCTTCAATACAATGATGGTAAAGACACAGGAGAGAAGGCAAAGGCCGCATATAATGGCATTCTAGACCTTCGCGACAACGATAAACTACGAATAATAAAGTTGTATTAAGAGGGTCGGCCCCCGGGCCGCACAAAATGCGCACAATGTACGCGGCGGGCACCGGGCCTTACCCTCATCCCCAAGTATAGTTAAGTAAGGATTGAATATAAATCTTCACTTTTTCATTTCAAAACTTTCTCCCGAATATCTGAGCCGCCTGGAGGCAAAAGGGCGTTGAGGTCGTTCAGGTGAATCCTGTCCTTCCCGAAGAGAGCGAGAATCTTCTTCGCAAGCTCCCCCTTGTCCATCCTTCCGGGCACGATTAGGACGTATGGAGGCGCCGGCTGGAAGGGTGAGACAAAGAACCTCCCCTTTTCTTCATCAAAAGAGATAAAGAGGCGCAGAGGGGCATCGCGAACCCAGTTCTTCTTTCCATATATCATAACACCGCCTTTAGGGCGGTACTCGCCGGACGGCGGCGCAAGGGAAACCTGTTCAGGCGTTACATAGAACACATCAACGGATGGCCAGCCCGCCTTCCACGCACGGGAGAAGGACGCTGCAAGGATGGCTGCCTCTGTGATTTCTTCTTCCGACGCGTTCTGACCATCCTTCAGAACTGTAGAGGGCGCACCGACAACATCAGCGTGGAAGAATATGTCCTTTGGCTCAAGATACTTGCGTACAATCGTTTCGTTCGTCCGTGCATCCCTTCCCGCTATTATAAGGCGGCCGCCAGACGTGAAAGACCAGCGGAAGTGCTCGTACCAGTCCCTCTTACGCTTTTTTACGATATCCACGGTTCTCCTTTCCTCTTCCTGCTCCTCCTTGGGGGGGTTGGCAATGAGCTCTTCCAACTTCTTTATCTTGCGCTTCAGCTTCTTGGCCCGCTCGTGATAGACTGCAATGTTCTCCCAGAAGGACTTCCGAACGTCAAGCCGTAGCTCCACCGGCATCCCCGAATGACTCCCTTATTTTATCCCTGTTCTGCATAAGCTCGTCGAGAACCTTTGAAAGGAGGCTCTTTGACTCGGAAACTACTTCATCCTTCTTCTTTTCACCCTTCGCTATGCGCTCCATCTCCTCCTCGAGTTTTGCAGTCATGTCCGGGGTAACAATGTCCGGCGCGTGCCGCTCGAGAACCTCAACGAGCTGCTTTCCGAGCTCTGTGGGCTTGAGTTTCTTCTTGCCAGATATGTACTTCCGTGCGAAGAGCTTTGCTATGATTTCCGCGCGGGTGCTCTTTGTTCCGAGACCGAGCGCCTCCATGCGCTTTATGAGCTCACCCTGAGAGTATCTGGAGGGCGGCTGGGTCTTCTTCTGGACGAGCTTTATGGACTTGACGGTAACAGGAGTGCCGTCGGGGAGATTCGGAACATCCGCCTCTGTGATTTTTGTGGGGTAAATGGCAGTCCAACCACGCTGGATAATCTTCTTTCCCTCTGCCACGAAGGGGACGCCGTTGATATTTATGTGGACCCTTCTGCGCTCCAGCGTTCCCGGCGCCATGAGAGTAGCAAGGAATCGCCTGGCGATGAGGTCGTAAACCTTCTGCTCCTTCTCGGGGAGCTTGCCCCTTGGAACGTCCACTGGATGGATTGGCGGGTGGTCCTCTGTCTTCCTGCCGGAGGACGGACGGAAGACATCCTGCGAGAGCAGTTCCTCTGCAAACGGCTTGTACTCTGGAATCTTGGCGAGGTTAGAGACGAGCTTGCGGAGGTCGAGGGATGTGGGGTAAGTCTGGTTGTCCGTACGGGGATAGGAAATGAGACCCTTCATGTAAAGCGACTCGGCGATAGAAAGGGCCTCCGAGGCGGAGAGGCCGAGGATATGGTTGGCCTCGCGGAGGAACGTGGTGGTATCGAAGGGGACGGGACGTGGAATCTTGTCTGTTCTGCGCTCAGTCCGGACGACCCTGCCTGTTTTTGCCTTCCTCGCCGTTTCGTAGAGCATCCTTGCCATGGGCTCCTGCCAAATCTGGCCCTCAGCGTAGTGAGCCTTGAAGTCCACGCCACCGTCGTGCAGGACCGCTTCAATAACCCAATATGGAATGGGGACGAAGCGCTCAATTTCCCTCTCCCTTTCAACTACAAGGGCAAGTGTGGGGGACTGGACGCGACCAACAGATAGAAACGACTTGCCCCGCCTGCCCGTGAAGAGGGAGACCGCTCGGGTGAGAACTGCGCCCCAGAGGAGGTCAATCTCCCTTCGGGCATAGGCGGAGGCAGCGAGGTTGTAGTCCGGCTCGCGCAGATTCTCAAATGCCCTTAGTACCTCTTCTGGCGTGAGTGCGGAGAAGTAGGCGCGGCGCACGGGGACACGTTTCTCGCGGAGGACGATATCCGCAGCCTCCAGACCAATGGCTTCCCCCTCACGGTCGGCGTCCGTTGCGATTACAAGCTCCTCGACCTTGGGCGCCAGAGACTTTAGGAGCTGAACAACAGTGTAATCCGTCGCACGGGTAAGAAGCGGGGCAGAGAGAAGGTCTCGCAGCGTATCTTCGCTCCATTTATTGAGTTCTTTCGGGAAATCCACATCTACAACATGCCCCTTGAGTGGAACGAGAACCGCGGGACGTCCGTTAAACTCGAACTCCCAATAGGGGTGCTTTTTGAACGCTCTCTTAACGGCCTTTCCGCCTGAGAGAATGTTTGCAATTCGAGCACCGGCCATGGGCTTCTCGGCAAGAATGAGTATCATCTTCCCGCCCCCAAAGACCTCTGGGAAATCTTGTCTGATATATCTATTGGTTTGGATTCGCTCTCAAGTGCAACAGACGATTTCATATCCAAAACCCCATCCATCCTTCCAATGACATCCACCAATGCACGGACCTCGTCCATGCTCGCGGCAACGGCCTTGACAAGAATTGGATACTCCCCCACGAGGATGTGTGCCTCGAGAACGTTTGGCAGGCCAAGAACACGCTGGAAAACGCTGTTTGCAAGGGCAGGGTCGGGCTTTATCTCGAAGAAGACAGTATACTCGTAGCCTATACGTTTAAGGTCCATATCGACCCGGAACGAACGTATAATTCCACGCTGAACGAGCTTTTCGACGCGCTTTTTGACAGCGACGTCGGATATATTCAACTGCCGGGCGATATGCGAGTACGGTGTCCTGGCGTCAGCACTGAGGATGCGGAGAATCTTGACGTCCATGGGGTCCAATTCCGGCATATAAGAATTCTTACCTCAAACCCTTTATATGGTTTGCATTTCTATCTTAACGATGGGCGTTCCCGAGAAATTCCTATCCGTCGCAGAGAAGCTGAGGGAGCTTGGGGCCACAAACATAGAGATCGCATACGTATGGGACAGGACAAAGGACAATGAGGGGTACAGGGACGATACAAAAATTCACGCAGCCCTCAAGGAGATAAACCCAGAGCTGGCAGAGCGCTTCTTCAAGGAAATGCGTATAAAGGTATGGAGAACCGATTTCAGCCGTGAGCACTTTAACAGGCGCAGAATCGTTGAGTCCCTCCTCAGGGAGACAAATATAACGCGTGGCCTTGCCGAAAAGATTGCAAAGGAAGTGGAGAGGAAGATTCGCTCGACAGACGTTTCAGTAATCACATCACCACTTATACGGGAGCTCGTACTGGCACGTCTCATAGAGATGGGGATGACAAGAGAGTACTCCCGCTACATGCGCCTCGGTATCCCTGTATACGACCTTGAAAAGGCCATGGAGAGGGGAGACGTCGAGGAGCGCGTGTTGGACAAGATTCTGGAGCAGTACGTGCTATTCGAGGTGCTACCGCAGGGCACAGTAGAGCTGCTCCTCGACGGCTTCTGGAGGATTGACGGCATGAGAAGACCGCACAAGCCCCTTGCAAGGGCGTTTATCCTCCGAACGCCCAACAAAAAGACCTGGCTCCGCGGACTGATGACGTACCTCTCGGAGAGGGACTACCTCGACGTGCCGTCCGTCAACATACCGAGCAACATGGCCGACGATGAGACCGTGCTTGAGCTCGTGAGCGCTTTGAAGGACTCAGTCATATTCTGGTCAGAGGCAGAAGTCCCGGGCGTGGAAAGGTCAGACATCCCTGTATACTCCTTCGGGAGGGTAGATGCAAAGGTTATCTCGGACGTGTTCAGAATAGATGTCGGCAAGATTTCAGAATCCGTCTCGTCGCTGCAGTCGCTGGAAAAGACTGTACAGACGATAAGAGATGGCATAGAGCAATACAAAAGGTTCAAGGAGCGTTTCGTAAAGCGGGGTGAATTTTTGGTATTCGTCGAGGGTGTGGAGAAGGCTTCGAAGAACCTCTTGGTGAACAGGGAAAAAATAGAGGAGATTTTGGCGGACTTAAAGCCGTTCCAGCTTGCTTAGAGCCGCCACAACGATGGGGTAACGGTACAAATATGTGAGAATAACGTGCGTTGTGAGCCAGGGTACTGCGAGGAAGGTCATGAGCACCACCGCAAGCACAGAGCCAAAGAGGCCGCCGAGGGTATCTACAAGGAATATCGGTATGAAGAGAAGGAGAGAAAGAACAATGAACTCCAATACATGGGCCCACTGGTCCCGTATGAGGGATAAGGACGCCTTGAGCGCACCCGCAATGCTGTACCCATCTATGGCAACAATAACCGTCGCGTATATGGCGAGAAGCGAGAGCAGGAATGAGAAAATTGCGTCAAAGGGGAAGGCGACGTAGTTGTAGAGGAAAAAAGTCAGCGCATACATCACCACCCAGAGAAGGAATACACGGAAGCCGCGCGCGGCGAACTCTTCACGGGAGAGATACGTTTTGTGGCCGAGGAACTGGGAGATGTCCGATGCAAACCATGTGAAGATGTATGAGAAGAGGAGAATCATGAGGAGGGCTGTAACGACAGTCGCGGTGTTGAGGTCATAGGATAGGATTGCAAGACCTCCCATGAAGTAACCTCCGACCAAGGCGAAGAGCGCAGCAACAAAGAGCAGGAATGCGTACTGGAAGGAGCGAGACGGCTCGACAAAAGCGGCCCGGAGGGATGTGGCGATAAGTGCCATGTAAAAATATATCAACGATAGGTTAAAAGAGCAGAGGATTCTCAAGAAGGGGTTCGATACCTCCCTACGAAGGTTTAAAAGCGCTACCATACCCACATACTACCGGAGCCGAGGGGTGACGGTTGCTAATTTTAACCCTTCGGCACGTGGTGGGTATTGCACTCACATGTCGATGCACCTCGTGAGCTCATGCTCGCGGGGGAAGGGCAGACGGCGGGATGACGCCACGCACAGGGAGCCAAACGGACCGTAGGCGCAGGTCCAACCCAGCCGGTGGATGGCTCGGCTCGGGCGCCGAAGAAGGCCGTGGCAAGCTGCGAAAAGCCCCGGCGAGGCGCACGCGGCCATCGAACCGGGGATCGCCGAATTGTGCCGACGAGGCACGGGAACGCGGGGAACTGAAGCATCTTAGTACCCGCAGGAAAAGAAAGCAACACGCGATGCCGTGAGTAGGGGCGACCGAAAGCGGCAGAGCCCAAACCGAATCCCCGTCCGAAAGGGCGGGGAGATGTGGGGTGAACCGGGCCGGGATACTCCCTCCCCGGGGAAGCCGAAGTCCCCTGGAATGGGGCGCCGTAGAGGGTGACAGCCCCGTAGGCGTAACCTGGGTGGGAGATTTCCCGTGTCCCCGAGTACCGGGCGTTGGTATTCGCTCGGGAAGTTGGGGGTTACCAGCCCCCAAGGCTAAATACGTCCCGAGGCCGATAGCGAACGAGTACCGTGAGGGAAAGCTGAAAAGCACCCCTGATAGGGGGGTGAAAAGTGCCTGAAACCGGCTGGGGATAGCATGGCGCGGCGGGAAAGGGCAATCCCGGCGAAGGAACCCGTCGCAAGGCGGTAGTACGAGTC
>CAZAKL010000003.1:0-56088 GCA_964486025.1 uncultured archaeon | reverse complement strand
TAGAAGCTGTAAAAACAGGGCAAAACGTAAGGGTCATCTTCAGAACGGTTAACGACTTCAGGTGTCCTAACTGCGGAAGGATGAACCATTACTGGATTTTTGAGGGGACCGCAGAGGAAGCAGAGGAACTGCACGCCCAGATTCAAACAGTAGAAATGTTAGTCAACTGCGGTTTGAAGCAAGTTGACCTTACCCTTACTGACTACGACGACAGAATCCTCTGCTCCCACTGCGGAAGGTAAAAATCCGGGCATTGAAAGAAGCACTAAAACTTCTTGCTTTAGCTGACTTTCCGGATATTTTACCACACGACGTCGATGGTGGCTAAAATTGTTGAGGGGGCATAGAAGCCCCCTTCTTATAAGGGGATTGAGATGTGGCGAGAGGAGCTGAAGAGAAAACTTGAGGGCTTGAACCTGCACAGGATTTTAGCAGAACTGAAGAAAAGAGGGTTGGATGTTTATAAGACTCACTCCGCAGTCTATCACATCCTTGCAGGGTCCGTTCCAAACCTTGACAATTTGCGCTTTCTCAACTTCCTGAAGGGTATAGACTATTCCGATTTGGAAATCGGCAAAATAATCAACGAGATTCTGAAAGAGGATATGGGAATCTCAGTGAGCATAGAAGATCTGGAACTAGCGGAAAGTTTGCCTAAAGGAACGGCAACCTCTGTTTTCGTTGCAAAGAAGCTGCGCGAGTTCAGACACTCGGAGCTACCGGCATACAGGCTGTTCTACCAGGTGGGGATAAACGACCCCTGGCGGGTGGCAAAAGGCGAAAAGAAAATAAGGAAGTCAACTGCAAAGAAGCTGCTGGGTTGGTTTGGAAGGGAATACATTCCTTACTTCCTTGCCGACTTTCTGAGCCAGGAATACCTTTCCTGTTTAAAAAAGTATTTATCGTCTGTATAACATATCAGTATATATACTGTTATAGTGTAAATGTAGTGTAAATACTAAAACTAAATACTTAATTCTGTGCTACAATATGGTATAATTACTTACAACGGACAGCACAGGAGGTGTAGGATGGCGTGCAGTTGTGAGCTGACGCTGAGTGAACTAATGGAAGAATACTTAGACGAAATAAGGGAAAAGTATTCTATGAAGCTCAAACTCGGAGCTGTAAAGAGTAGAAGATACTGCAGAAGAAAATACAACGAAAAGATGAAAAAGCTCGAAAATCTCATGCAGTTTCTTGCTGGTGTTCAGAAAAATCCCCCTCCAACCCGCACCTTCAACGAATTCCTTTCTTTCGTTGAGAAGAGGTATCCAGAGCTTGCACCGGAGGTAACGAGGATATGGGAACAGAGACAACTGATGCTATTAAAAGCAGGCTAATAGAACTTGAAAACACGGTAAAGACGATAGCCGAAATAGTAGAGAGAAACTCGTCTGCCTCTCTGAGGCAGATGGAAAACTTCAGAGAACTCTTTTCCAGGAACAACGAGATACTGTCGAGGATAGCTGCACAGCTTGAAAAGGAAAAGAAGTCTGAAGTGGCGGAAGAAAGAAAGCAGGATAGAACTCTACATTACCTCCTTCTCGTCGTTATAATCCTTCAGCTGATTATTCTCTTCAAACTTCATTAGGTCGCTTTGGTAGTAGTCGAATATCTTTTTACTGAGGCGGTAGTCTATCTCTTCTATGAGGGTCTTCAGTATGATTTTCAGTTCTTCCTCGTCCTCAACCACCTCGTCGTCCGGTCCGAAGGCAACGTAGCTTCCTTTCTCAATCAGTTCCTTTATGCCAGTGAGCTCGTTTTTAAGTTCTTTCAGGGTTTTCATTACCCAGCGAAGCCTGTATGCTTCCTCAAGAAGGCTCAAAGAGAAGGTCCTCCGTTCCCGAGAAGGAAGTTTTCAAGCTCGTCAACTTTGGCAGAAAATCTCTTTTCAACGACCGCACATTCCCCCTTCATCCCGCAGAACGCACACCGGTCAAGGTGCGCAACCCTTTCCATTTCCTCAACCGTAAGCAAACCGCTTCTGAACTTCTCGTTGAGGTGCATAACGAGTTCTATCTTTTCTTTGACCATTTCAGATATTTCCGGTGTTCTAAGGAAGAGAAAAACCCTGACGTCCTGAAGGTCCCTTTTGTTGATGAAGATGAAGTAAGCCCTTGAAAGACCGGTGAGTTCAAAGTATGCCCCGACTTGATACAGGTATCTCTTGTCTATGGTGTCGGCGGTCGGCATCCTTGATGCAGCTGCACTCTTGATTTCAACGATAGAATCTCCTACTATTCCGTCAACGTGCCCCGTAAGGTGTTCCGTTTCAAAGTAGTTTTCAATAGAATCAAACCTGCTTTCCTCAAGCTTCTGGAAGAGCCTGTGAATGGCTGTTCCCTCTGAAAAGGCTTTGAGCGTTGCCTGGTCAAACCTGGGAACCCGTCCGTTCATATATAGGACAATATCAACGGGGCAGTCTCCGAGCTTCGACGCCCTGATTTTGTCCGTGATGACGGGCATTTCGGGCTTCCTTTCCGGTAGTTTAAGCTGACCTACTGCAGATACTCCCATTCTAGCGACTTTTGCCTTGAAGTCTCTCACCATGGCAACTATTCTCTCTTCCACGACATCCTCCTAATAACCGCAGCACACCTGATAGTAACCCTTCAGGACCCATACGCGCAGAGCAACGGCGTAGGGCGGTTTTGTTCCGTCAAGACCTGAAGAAGCGCACTCGTTCGTATATATGCTGTTGCCGTTCTTTATTTCTATGGTTCCGGTCCTGAGCTTCCACAGACCGCCCACTATCTGGTCCAGGCCAAGGCTCGTGGCAGGCGTCCAGTCCGCCGCGCAGGAAATCTGCTTCTTTACTACTGCCGAACCGACAGTTACGGAATCAACGCCTCCGTCGTAGGTGCATCCCGGTCCGTTTTCAGCATACCAGTTGAGATCCGCACCAGCCATGTTTGACATTCCCTTCCAGTAGTCAAGGAGCAGTCCGCAGACAGACCCGATTGTGTAGTCAACGTGCATCATGTATTTGCCCCAGTATGGAGCGCCCGAAACCTCGCCGAGTTCGTCTCCGTCTGCGTCGTATATCTTTATTACTCTGTATCTGAAAAGCGGTTCTTCGTAAATGGTAATTTCCCACCTCCAGGGGCCACGCTGGTCTCTGCATATGAGGCTTCTGGACCTGCAGTAGTCCTGCAGGTTGTAAAACCCCTCGAAGTCGTCGTTCGTGTCGTTATCTATGTTGAAAAAGTCGCTTCCGTAATCGGTCTTGATTGCAGAAATGAGAGCTTCAACCCTTGAACGCTTATCCGTTTGATTTTTAGCAGCGCCCGTCACGTCCGAAAGCATTGTTCCCAGGAACAGCGAAAACAGAAAAAGAACGGCCAGAGCTACATAAGCCACCTTTCCACCTCTTTAGGGTTTGAAGAAACTCTCAACAGGGTTTCCCTGTCTATTTTTCCTTCCTCATAGAGTCTGAAGGCCACGCTGTCAAAATCTTTTCCTCTTTCTCTGAGGATGTTCTTCAGCCTGTCAAAGTCAAGGGAAGAGACAGCCTTACTGACCTCTCCGTCAACTTCAAGAAGTTCCACTACGGCAATTCTGCTTCCTTCAACCGACGGAACGAGCCTCTGAGAAACGACCGCCTTCAGGGAAACAGAGAGAGAATATGCGACCCTTTCCCTATCGGCTGCAGGGTAGAACGAGAGAATTCTGCTGAACGTTGAAACGGCGTCAACGGCGTGAACCGTTGTAAAAACCGCGTGTCCGGTTTCAACAGCCGACAGCGCCGTGTTCATCTGCTCAGAATCCCTTATCTCGCCAACCAGTATCACGTCCGGGTCTTCACGCAGAGCCGCGACGAGACCGGAGAAAAAGGACTGGGTGTCCCTTCCCACTTCCCTCTGGTAGAAGAGACACTTCTTCGGTTTAAAGACGTATTCAACCGGATTTTCAATCGTGATTACGACTTCCTCTCTTTCCCGGTTTCTCACTTCAAGCATTGCAGCCAGCGTGGTGGACTTACCGGAACCCGTAATGCCCGTAACGACTACCATTCCCCTGGGAATGAGGGCAAGTCCGCGCAGCTCCTGTGGAAGACCGAGCTGTCCCAGTTCAGGCACTTCCTCGGGAAGTCTTCTGAAGACCATGCAGTATTTTCCCTGTTCCCTGAAGACGTTTACCCTGAATCGGCTACCTCCTGAAGAATATGAAACGTCCACCTCGCCCTTTTTGGTGAGTTCGGCTTTTTTGACTTCAGAAGTAACGACCTGAGATATAAACCTGCTGACCTGCTCGGAAGAAAGCGGTTTTCCGCGAAAATCCACCCTCCCGTTCACCCTGAAAGCGGGCGGTAGACCGCTCTTAACGTGGACGTCCGACGCTCTCATTTCAACCGCAAGGGCGAGAATTTCTCTCAGGTCCACTTAAACCCCCGGAAGTCTTCCAGGTTGAGGTCCTCTCCTTTCTTCCTGTTCGGGGGACTCCTGAACGGCTTCTTCAACTTTCTGGGAAAATTCAGAGAGAACTCCGCGCCTTGCAAGGACACCTTTTGCTATCTCAAAATACCGGTCAACAAGTTCGGGGTCAAACCCCTTTTCGCCGAGTTCCTTCAGCTTCGCTACTTCCTCGTCGTTAAACCCGGCGTCTTTCAGCATCTTTTCGATTTCAACGGATGTCCTGTCTTTAATGATAAGAGACTCTTCAGTCCTTTTCTCTTCAACAAACCTTTCAACCATCCTCCTGAATGCAAGGGCAAGGGACCTTCTGTGAGAGTATATGTATTTGACGCCTTTTGCCATTTCCACGGCTGCAACCATTGACGCGAGTCCGACTGCAGCTGCACCCACGGCTGCATCCTCAAAAGAGAGCTTTTCCCTGAGACCGAGGTCTATGCCGTCCGCAATCGTTTTTTTGAGCCAGTTGTCCGACTTCCTGACGTAAAGGTAAAGGGCATCGTCTTCTACCTCTTTTCCAGTTGCGAGTTTGTCTATGCCGAGTTGTCTGAGCTGTTTTCCTGTCAAAAAGTCGGCATCAAAGTGAGCACGCCTGTAGGCCTGGACTATCTCATTCCTGCGGGCAAATTCAAGGTGTCCCACCTTTGAAACTTCCCTGATGTAGTAGTCACCCACGGACGCTTTCAAAATTCCGGAAACAATAGAAAGTTCCACGCCTTCCCGCAGGTCAAGCGCCACACCGCTTTCAGGTTTTTCTCTAACAACTTTTTCTTTGAGCTTTTTGAGAGCCACTTCCTTTGCTCTTTCGTACTCTTGGAGCAGTTTTCTGAACGTTTCCACCGTTGCAGCTTCAAAGAAGAGGTTGCCGTTCGGGTTAATTGTGAGTTTTAACTCTTCCCCCTTTTCGCTAGTAAGATCCAGTTTTACTTCAGGAAGGTGTTCGGAATCCACCTCCTCGACCATCTTCAGAAGAAACTTTGAAAGCGCCCGCTCCTCTACTTTTGCTTCGGTATCAACCTCTTCGGTTGACGGCTCTGAAGAGATGAATATCTCGTAGATTCCGTTGTTAAAGTTGACCTCTTTAACGTCTTTAAACCTCATTTTATCCCCCTGATGATAAGAACTTTCACTTTTTCTCCGGGAAGAAGAACATAGTAATCAACCATTGCCCTGATTTTTCTCTTCTCCTCCTCGGTCAGAACGTTCACACCGCTTTCAATCCCTTTTGCAGCTGCATATCTTCCTGTGTTTTCGACAACACCTATCTGCGTGAATCCGCCTCCGTTCGGAACAAGCAGGGTCTTTCCTGCTATGTTAGCTATGCCCTCTGCAACGCCCTTTATAAAGGAAAGGAAAGCGAGCTTTTTTACTTTTTTAGCCGTAGTATCAACGACGTAGGAGAAAACGTATGGGCTGCCGTCAGTTCCCGTGATTTGAACGTTTACGGGAACTGCATCTAAGAGCGCTTGCTGTGAAAATCTTATGCCGAGGATGTCGGCTTTAGCCTTTGCAAGAAGAACACCTTCTGGCGTCTTAACTCTAACGTATGCCGAAGCTCCCTCCGGCAGCTTAACGGTATCAAGAATCGTTCCTTCGGTCTGGAAAATCCACTCTGTTTTTTTCCCTGTTTCGGGTTTTTCTTCTTTCGGTTTTTCCTGCGCTACCTCTACGATCCTTTCACTTCCGTAGGAAATCGGTGCACCTATCTCTGAAAGGGCAGCTCTGGCGAGAGCGACAGAAGCCTGAAATCTTTCCCTTTCCTTTTGCTTCCTTTTCAGCTCTTCTATCTCTCTGCGCAGCTTCTCAACCTCGTCGCTCTGGTAGAAGCTCTCTTCATCCATGGTCCTGTTTTTCCTGTGCGTCCGGCGCTCTGGCGGCTCAAAAGTGGTGTTTTCAAGCTGAACACCGGCTTTTTGAAGTTCCTTTTTCTTTTCTTCCTGAACTTTCAGCTTGAGGATTTCAGAACTGATGTCCTGCTGACCAATTGTCTTCGCGGTTCCTTCAACCCTTACCTTCTCTTTCTTTGCAAAGAAGTGGCTGTAAGCGTTGAACGCCGTTACAGCAAGAATTGCGAGGGCGACGAGATAAACGTTTCTATTCGGATTTTCTTTTGAAAAAATCTGCTTAATTCTGTCTAACATAGATAACCCCCAGCGTCTTGCCATTCACGCTGATTACCCTGTCGTAGTGCCCTCCCTCTCTGTAAGGAACAACCCTGACATACGGGCTTTTACCGCCTGATAGGACCTTCTGAAGTTCCTTTTCGTAGTTGACCTTTCTTGCAGGATAAACCTCAACGATTCCGTCAAGTTGTTTGAGGCTCTGCGTGAGCAGGAACTGATAGGCTTTCCCCCCGGCGGTCACGACGAGGTTGCTGTTGACGAACTTTTTTGAGGGCCTTATGAGAAGCGTGTCGTTGCCGACTTTCTTTACCTCGTAAACCGAGGGATTGCCGACCACGTAGTCAACTTTCGTGCCGAGATGAAAGCGAACGACAGTCCAGAAGTTCGGTCTCGTAATAATCACCTTCACGCCGTCGGGTTTGATTTTTACCTTCCTGACCGAGAGGTCTGGAATGGATTCCCTGAACTCATCAAGCTTCTTCTGAAGCTCAAGAGAGTTGGGATTAATTACTATGTTCTTTTCCTTGATTGGCGTTTGGGCGAAAGCGCCACTGCAGCACGTAAGGGCTGCAATCAGAATTGCCTTCAAAACCGTTTTCATCGGTCCGTCCCCAGTCCAAAATTTTGTAATTATGAAAAATTATACAAAATAGTAACGCTTACGGCGGTATGGTTAGCCTTATGTCTGAAATCCTGTATGGGTAAAGGTTTATCTCGTTCGGCGTTCCCGCCGTGATGAACCCCTCTATCTTCACGTTCTTAACGGCTTCCTTCCCCGTTTCAACGCTCGTAACGATAACGGGACACTGAACGACGAAGGCAATTCTCTTGTTTAGCCTGGTCACCGTTATCTGCGGGCTTTCAGGCGTCCAGATGTATTTGTTCTGAAGGAAGTCAGACTTGAGAAGAGACATGGCGGAAAGAAACTTCTCCCCGGTCTGGGGTGTCATGTATGCCGTAGCCGCTTTGACATCCCTATCAAAGGTCTGGTAGGAAATCCTCAGTATCGCCTTTGCAGCCTGATTCAAAAAAGCCTCAACTTTCGGCGAAGTGGGAGAGAGCTTCACGACCTGCAGCTGGTCGCTGTATAGATATACATATTTGCTTTTTGAAACTTTGAAAGACAAAAAAGCGGTGGCTACGGCAAGGACCACCGCAACGACCTGCCATATCTTCATCTGCGAGTAGTAGATGCCCACCACATCCACCCTTGCGTAGTCGGGAATCTTCTTTTTCTCTTTCTCAGCCATTTACACCTCTTAAGCCCTGATTTCCTGCAGTATGTTCGCAGGTCTTGTGTATGCGTTGATAACGGCGCTCATTGCAAAAACCGAAACGCCTATGACGTAAGAGATAATTTCACCAACCCTGAGAAGAACCGTTGCTGCAATAATCGGATAACCTATTCCTATGAAAAGAGAGAAGATGAAACCTTCAAGACCGCCGGTTGAAGCGGCAAGGCTTTCAGCTATCGGGTAGGCGGTGATTGCGCCCGTGAGAATTGCAACAAGGGCGAGAGGCGTTATGGCTATACCGAGAAGGTTGACAAGGAACCTCGTGACGTTCCCCTCGCCGAACCTGAACTCAAGGGCAACGGTCATGGCGCTTATGGGCGCAAGAATAAGAACCGCAGAGGCTTTGATATACCAGAGTATGATCACCAACCTCCAGACGAAGTCAACGGCGTATCCTATGAGAAGGTTGAATATGATGTATTCTCCAGCCTGAACGCCTCCAGCAACTACGCCTGTCAGTATCTTCCCTGCAAACCCCAGCTTCCCTATTATCCCGATGTCGCTGAACGCTGCCTTTACACCGGCTCCAACTCCTGCAAGGAGAGCGAGAATCGTTCCCGTGAACGTCGGATGCTTCGTGATAAAGGTTGAGTCGAATTTTGAAGGGTCTGAAAGCTGGTCACCGAGCTCCTTTCTAACTCTATCCCTGATAATTTCTGAAACCTTGATGGCTCTGTCCCTGAAATCTTTCGCAAGTTCCGTGAACTCCGGCTCGGGCGCTTTGGTAACCTTCGCCACCTCTGGAACCATGTGTCTGTCAACCACGCTTCCGACTGCAAGGTAGGAATCCTTCACGAGTCCGAGGATGATGCCCTCGCCGTCTGGTGAAATTCCGGGAATGGAAGAGGGGACTATGAGAGAGTATGCCAGAGCTGGAATGAGCATCCAGGCAAGCAGCTTTTCGCCTTCAAACTGCTCTTTCTTCGTCACTATTTTGTAGGACCAGGAAGCAAAGCCGACCGAGAGAAGCCCAAGAAAAATCGTTGACACTACGTCTGCAAGCTTCACGGCAACCTTCATGGGTCCCGCCGCCGTGCTGGTCATTATTAAGACAAGGTCAGTCAGAGTCATGATTCCCCCTGCTATTTGCTTTTGCCGAGAGCGTTGTAAGCCCTCAGCATCTTTTTGGTCGTTTCTTCCTGAGACTTGATTTCCTGACCTGCCAGTATTGACAGTTCCCTTGAAATGTTTGCGAGAAGCCTGTTCTGCTGAGCCAGAAGTTTGTTGTTTATCGCTATCAGCTCAGCCTGGAATTGAAGCAGCTTCCCCGTCGGCGTGCCGTCAGCTATCTTTTTCATCACCTCGTCGGTTTCTTCGGCGTATCTCTTCGCTATTTCCTCGTCCTTCATGCTTGAAGCAACGGCAGCCTCAAGGGCTGACCTTCTCACCTTCAGCGTCTGGTAGGCAAGTATGCCCTTCTTCCCAGCCCTTTCGGCAAGCTGCTTCAGTTCGGGGGGTTCTGCACCGCCCGTCAGCATCTGGATGTAGGTTGCAACCTGTTTGTAGGTCGGGGGGTTACCATCGGGCGTTTCCCACCTTCCTGTTGCCGGGTTGTAAAAAACGGGAACCACGTCTTCCGGCGAAGGGTATGAAGTGTAGCTCCCATACCTGCGCACCGTTTCCCGGACGAGACCCCTATACCTATCTTCCGTCCGTTGGACTTTTGTAGTAGTTTGCTTTTCAAGCTGTTTTAGGTAGCTATTGACAATGTTTGGCAGGTTGTATAGGGTGTTCTCAACCTGCTGAACGGCGTTTTCAACCTGTTCCACCCAGGAAAGTATCTGTTTTAGAACTGAGATGATTGGCCCGAGGTTTATATGACATCCGGCATTTGCCGCTATCGGAAAAGCCGCTGACATGCAGAAAACGGCAAAAATTCCTACAACCGCCTTTCTAAATTTCATCGCTGACCCCTGCAAGTTTTTTAAGTTCTTCCACGGGTTTTGTGAGCAGAAGCTCGTATGCCTTTTCCCTTCCGAACTTCCTGATGAGCGTGTCCCTCAGAACGACATCTTCCGTGTAGGTTGCATACAGCCACCTTTCAAGCTCGGAGTTCCTGTATCTGACGGGCGTTCTGCCCTTATCCCTGCTGACCATGAAGTAGTCGGCAAAGTCCCTTCCCCTCTTCAACGACCTAAACATTTCAAGTTCCTTCTCGGAAAAGAGAAGCCTCTCTGCCGTTTTGCGTATCGCGTCCTCGTATCCCCTGATGAGGTCCCCCGTCGGGGATTCCCTTCTGTGAGAGGCGAGGAATATAACGGCTGTGTTGTCAACTATCCTCTGATACACGTCCTCGCCCTGAGAAAGAAGGTCCGTCAGAAACTGAGAAACGATGATTCTCACGAGGTTCTTCTTCCTTCCGGTCGCATACATGAACCCGGTGTCTTCCATGATTGGCTTTGAGTTCCTGACGAAGTGAAACTCGTCCGTGAGAAACACCTTGAACCTTCTCCACCTTTTCGTAAGCTCTTCTTCTCCGTAAAAGTCAATCAGGGACTTTGGGACCTTCGCAGGGTCAGGTTCGGAGTAGTAAACTTCCTCGTTAATGAACCTCTGCAGGAGCATGTAGAAGGACTCAAGGTAGTGCCTGTATTCCTCGCCCGAGAGTTCTTTAAGTTCAAAGACAGTAAAGTCCTCAGTGAGCCTTACCGTTGTGGGACCGTCAAAGAGTGGGTGGTTTTCAAGCCCCCTGAATATGACCTTCAGTCTGTCAAGAAGTTCCGCTTCTTTTGGTTCAAGCCTCTGTCTGAATGCGTCAAGGTATTCAAACTCAAGCAGCATGTCGGAAATCGTCGGCATCGCCCTGCAAAAGTGTTCGTAGGCTCTCCTTTCAACTTCTTTGCTGAAGGGCTTTCTTATCAGTTCCAGATATGCCTGCCAGTTTTCGTTGTCGTCCCTTGACAGCTTTTCCTGATACAGAAAAGAGACGTATCTCTTCAAAAGGGACACTTCCTCTGGGTCAAACTCATACCTTAGAAGCGTCTCAAAGAAGGGAACGAGGAATTCAACCCTCTCTTCCGGCACTTTCGTAAAGCCGAACCTGAACTGGAACGGATTTATCCTCGTTTCTCCGCTGAGGCTGACCCTCACGTATTCGCCGTCAAAGAACGAGCAGAGTTCCCTGTAGCTGTCCCCGATGTCTATGACGACTATCCAGGCGCCCAAAGCCCTGCAGGTTTTCAGGATTGCGTTTGCAAGGTTTGACTTTCCCGAGCCTGCAGGTCCGAAGATGCAGATTCCCCAGCTCTGGGACTTCCTGTCGAGGGGGTCAAAGTAGATGAGGTCCCTGTCGTTCCTGTCAAGGAACACGAGTGCCGGAGTTTCATATCCCACGAACCTGGTATATGAGGGGGTTGAAAGGACAGCATCGTTGAAGAACCCGAGGCGCCTTGCCTTCGGAACGAGGTTGTCGGCAAGTTCTCTGACAAGGTCCCCCTCAAGATAGACGCTGTATCCATAGCTCTTAAGGTGCGAGCGCACCCTTTCCGCGGTTTCCTTTAGTTCGTCCCTGCTTTCTGAAAACAGGACGCACCCCATCTGGAAGTAGCAGAGGGGGTCTGAGTAGTCAGAGAGCTTCACGATTGAGAGAAGTTCCTCTAGAGCGTGCTTCTGAAACTTTGCAGTGGTTGAAAAACCGAGTCCCTTTACGGCTTTCAGCTTGTTTGAGATTAGCTCTTCAGCCTCTATCTTTGACAGATACCTGAAAGAGGTCGTGAAGAAAGCCTCGTCCGGTATCTCAAGTATCTCGTAAACCACGTCAGGCGAAGGCGTTCCTATTGACTCAACGGAAAACGGCAGGCAGTAGTGCTTTCCTACCTTCAGGCAGTCGTCTAAGAGTTCAATCTCTGCGGGGAATATGCTTTCCCTGACGCTTGCGTATCCGTCGGACTTCAGGTTTGAGAGAAGGACCTTCCTGAAGTCGTAGTTTCCGCAGTCCCTCAGAAAGCACCTGAACATGTTGAAGATGCCGTTGTCGTCAAGCCTTCCTTTGACCACGAATGGAAAGGAAGACATCTCAAGCTTCAGCAGACGCTCAACTGAAGGAGAAGAGAAGGAAACGAAATACCTCCTCTTTCTGCCCCCATCAAAGAGGTTTTTCCTCTTCTCCGCTTCAACTTCAAAGAGTCCCTTTCCCCTGAAGAGCGAAACGTGCTTCTCGTAGTCCTCGGGCAGTCCCCTGCTGACGGTGCAAAAGAAGGAAACCTCATACCTGTCCCGCCCGTAAGCGGACAGCTTCTCAAACAGCACCTCAAGTTCGCCTGCGTCGAGGCTGACGACTGCTCTCGGCAGTATCTCGTAGAAAACGGTTGCTCTCTTATCGGTCGTGTAGAGAACGCCGTTGCGTATGTCGAGGATGGGAACGAGCCTCTCAAGGTATCCGAAGCTGAAGTCGGGAACGTGAGCCTTTACTATCTCAATGAACTCGCTGAACAGTTGTCCTAACATCTCTTCCGTCCGTATCTCTTGGGTCTAACGAAATACTCGAAAAGGCTTACCACCCTTTTCGTTGAACCAAGTTCCTTTTTGAGCTGCGCAATCAGGACCAGAACGATTCCGCCTGCAACAATTGCATAGTTCAGCTTTTGCAGAAGCAGGTATACGACAAAAGCGACTGCGAGAGCCGTTCCTGCATCAGAACTTGACAACCCCGCGGCAATTTCAACTTCCCTGTTTATCACTTCAAAGCTGTCGCGAAGTATCCGCTTTCTCTTACTGTCCACCCCAGAGTCCCTTTATGAAGTTTATGGTGTCGTCCCAGAAGCCAAGAGCTACGCCCGCAATCATGTAGAGGGCGTTTCTCACCCTGTTGTGTTCGTCCGTGAACACCTGCGCGCCCTTAACTACCGCAATTACCCAACCCAAGGGCTGCAGTATCTGTTTTGCCACGTTCGCTACGTTCTGTCCGAAATCACCCGGGTTGAACGCAAAAGCCTGAGGCGCAACGAGAATCACGACGTAAACGATGAAAACGGCAAGCCTGAGATAGCGAAGGGTTCCCTCTGTTTTCTTCAGCGACCTGTCAATTTCCTTCTTCATGACTACCTCCCTGACGGTTGCTAATTCTTATTATAACTATTATAATGGAACTAACAGAAAACAGCAACCAGAGAAAAAGCGATGAGGGACAACAGCTCTTCGGACATCATAGTTATTGCAATCGTTCTTGCACTGCTGTTCGCTTCAGGCATTCTGGAAAAACTTGAAATAACCTACGACAGCCTCTTCTACCGGGCTGTGTGCGTTTACGTTGACGGCAAGAGTTCCCAGGAATGTGAAAGGGACGCAGAGGCAATACGCTCTCTGAAAGGGTTCGTAAAGCCGTTCAAGGGAATTGCAAACGAGAGGGCAAGGCAGGTGCTTCTTGAGGTCCAGAAGCACCTTGCGCCGATACAGGTATTCCTTGCAGCTGCGTTTCTGCTCATTCTATACAGAAGAGAGCTTTTTTCTTCCGGGAATAGTGCGAAGAAAGGAAAGGTCAGAAGGAAGGGACCGAGGATTTTTTCCTCAAAGGAACTTCAAAAGGTGGTTGACAACTTCTACTCAATCGGCGGAAATCTCACAGAAGAGGAAGTATCCCTCCTGCGCTCAATAGTTCCCGAAAAGGCAAGGCTTGCAGCTTTTATGATTGTCGCGCAGAGGAAAATGAACTTCCCCGCTTCAGAGGTCGCAGAAGGGGTAAAGGACGAAATCGCGAGGGACATCATCTTTTCGGCGGGACGCCCGGCTGTTCCGCCGAGAGTTCTGATTTTTTTCCTTCAGGCAGAGAAAAAGCTTTCGGGGGGTAAAGCTGAAAGGTAGGGTTTCATCCCTCTTTGAGGGAACTGCTATCATCTGGCTTTCGGCTGTTTTTTCTGTTTCAATCCTTTCTCTCTTTTACCTGCTCGTCGCTTCAAAACCTTCAGACTCTTTCTTCTACGCCTTCGGCGTCATTTCCTCTGTCGTCTGCCTCGGGCTGTCCGTTTCGGGAGCGGTTTGCTGGATGGTGGAACACTACGAGGGTATAGCCTTCAGTTGCTTCGCTTCAAGCGTGACGGCGCTTTCGGTCGTTCTCTTCCTGCTCGTCCTTCAACCGAAAAACTTCAGAGAAAGCACTGCCGTTTTAAAAGTGCTGGCAGTTCTGCTTTCAGCAAAACTGATTGCTTTTAAACTGCTATACGAAAAAGCAAAGGAGGAGAGAAATGTTGAACAGAGTGTTTTTGATTGGTAGGTTCGTTTCGGACCCAGAACTTTCCCACACCCAGAAGGGGAATCCTTTTTCAAGGTTCAGGATAGCCGTAAATACGCCATACAAAGATAAAAAGGGAAACTGGCAGGACGATACTCTCTTCATTGACTGCGTCGTCTGGGGCGATGCAGCAGACAGGGTGGTGGAAAGATTTTTAAAAGGCGATAGAATACTCGTTGAAGGAAGGCTGAGGCAGAATTCCTGGAAAAACGAGAACGGCGAAAAGAGGTCAAAGATAGAAGTTGTGGCGTTGAGGGTTAAAGCCCTTGATCCTAAAAGAGAAGAAGACGAAGAAGAAAGCATAGATGACATTGAGTTTTAAGGAGGGAGACATGACGAAGCACGAACTCGTTGCTGCAGTATCAGAAAAAGCCGGACTGCCAAAGAAGGTGGCGGAAGCTGCCGTCAACGCATTCATTGAGGTAGTAACGGAAGCTCTTGCCAAAGGTGACAAGGTGGAAATCAGGGGTTTTGGCGCGTTTCTGATGAAAGAAAGGGCACCGAGGGTAGCAAGAAACCCGAGAACAGGTGAGAAGTTAAAAGTTCCAGCAAAGCTGCTACCTGCCTTCAAACCCGGTAAGGAACTTAAAGAAAAAACAGAAAAGGTTAAGAAGTAGATTTTTATTACCGGGAAGGGACGACTCCCAAAGATATTCCTAAGGAGAAAGTGGCGGACTCTCCCTTTCTTCTCTACTAAGTTTAGCTGTAGGCTTTCTTTCTAAAGCTGATGTGTATTCTTTAAGCTTTTCAAAAGTTTCTCGGGTAGTCTCATCACTTAAAACTTCTTCACTTATCCAGACTTTTCCGCTTGAGAAATCTACCTTTGCAACGATTTTATAGTTCTGCGTGTTATCAATCACAAATAGTTCATCTATAACCTTCACCTTAACTACTCGCAACATATTTTCAAGACTTCTTTTAAATCTGCTTTCAATCTTATCAAAGGGAACGGGATGTCCTCCCTCTTCAACTCTTATTTTTACCCTTTCTTTGTTAATTTCCACGTTTCTCGTCATTATGAAGAAAAAAATTACCTTGTAGCCTTTCTCCTTAGCAAACTTGATGTAGTCTATCTTTGACGGGTGAGAAAATACAGTTTCCATTACTACATTCTCACCTTTCAGAACTTTGCAAATTCTTATTTCTTCTGCTTTTTGCATAGCCTTTATAACATCTTCTTTAGAAAAAGGATCCCATCCTTCATTCTTTACAATCTCGTCAGGACAAACATAGTCCTTGGGATCAATCTGCCCCTTTTTAATTAGCATTCTTATGAACGTGCTTTTCCCCGCTCCGTTGGGCCCAGCTACAACGATTAACACTCGTTCCTTCGTTTCCATCTATGATTCCCCAGTTGTAATCAATTATTATGGAGCTTATTCCTTTCTTTAGAACAACCTTATAATCTTCCACTACCTGAACTCTCTTCAATTTCATCAGCTCAGAGATAATGTATCGTGCAATGCTATCTACAGCTTTTCTTCTATAAATCGGAACATACAGATTGTAATATTCGATTAACCTGCCGGGTTTTTCAGCGGGAAGTAAATGGTCAAAAAGAACTTTCGCAACAAAAATAGCTTCCCATTTAGGTATACGTCTCTTCTCTAAAAGGCTAAAAAGTATCTCAGCCTTTTCTCTTTCCTTCTTTTTCTCTTCCCAAAATACATTAAACAGCAAATGCAATACCTCTACTACTCTCTTTGCCTCTCTTTCCTCCCATTTGGCAGCCTCAGAAAACAATTTCTGAGTTTTTTTTCTTCCCTCTTCTTCTCTTTCTCTGGGAATGCTAATTTTCTTGTGTTTCAGCTCGTCGTTCAATTCACTGAAGATGTTTTCTAAAACGTCCTCTTTCCAAAACTTTTTCATTTCATCTCCCTAAACTTGTTGGCAGGCATAATTAATATTAATACTCAAATCAAAAGCGCTCAAGAACATTTCTAACATCCTTCAAAAGCCCTTCTCTCTTTTCTTCGGGAATGAAAGACAGGATTGCGTCAACCACTTCCCTGTCCTTCAGCAGAAAGAAAACAGCACCCCTTTCCGTTTCAACTTTCAGTATTCCCCTGAAAAGCAGGGGAACTGCAAAGAGAAGAAGAGGAACTGCAAACCACAAGGAAGAACGGTAAACGGCAAGTGCACACAGGACAAACGCCGCGTAGAGAGAAACTTCGGCAAGGAAAGAAACCGGCTTCAACAGACTGCTGCGAAAGAGGAAACTTCTCACTCTGAAAAAGGAAACTTTCTTCACATCTTCCCAATCTATCCCAACGATCTTGCCGTCCTTCCTGACGTATATGCCTTTAGAAAGATAATCTCTGCATAAGGTTTTGTTTGTTATCAATATCATTGAAAAGCTCCTTGTTTCCAATAAGCTCCCGTAGGAACGTTTTCCTTTCGGGGTATGAGGAGTTCTTGACGGCGGTTGCAACTGCCTTCATATCCGCGAAGAGGAAGCATTTTTTCTTTGCTCTCGTGAGCGCCGTGTAAAGCCAGTATCTGTTTATAACAGAGTAGGAAGAGGTGTCAAAGACCACCGCAGCGTAGTCGTATTCGCTTCCCTGAGATTTGTGAACCGTCATCGCGTAGGCAAGAGAAAGGTTCTGAACGTCGTCAGAAGTGTATGTTTTGGTCTTCCCGTCCCAGAACTCAACGGCCACCTTTCCCTGCTGGACTTCAACGACTTTTCCGGTGTCGCCGTTCATGACGAAGCTGTTGTAGTCGTTGCTTCCGGTGTGAATGACCCTGTCCCCGACGCGGAAGCCCTTCCACTCTCTACCACCGTCGGGATTCAGAACTTCCTGCGCAAGCCTGTTGAGGCTGTCAACGCCGTATCTTCCCTTGTATATGCCTCCGAGAAGCTGCACCTCTACCCCTTTTTCCTTTGCTTTCTCAAGCAGGGCAGCAATTTTCTCTTCGGAAAACGCCGTATGCCAGCAGAAGTTTCCTTTCGTCTTCAGGGGAAAATCCCCCCTTCTCACTCTGTCCGCGCTTATCACTATCTCGCCTGCGTTTCTGAGAATTTTCGTCAGCCTTGCCGTCGGGACTTCACCGCTTTCAACCAGGTCTCTGAAGGGTTGACCCGGTCCGACGGGGGGAAGCTGTGCTGTATCCCCGACGAAAATCACCCTTTTATCGTAAACATAGGAAAGAAGCCACTTCATCGTGTGTGAGTCAATCATGGAACTCTCGTCGACGATAACCACGTCAGGGAAAATCAGCTCGTCCTGATAGACGGCTCTGTGTATCGTGAACGCCGGTCTCTTGAGGACCTCTTCAAGCCTCTTTGCAGCCTTCCCCGTCGGCGCAAGCAGGGCTATCTCGTATCCCCTGCTTTCAAATTCCTTCACGACCTCTCTTAAAACGGTAGTCTTTCCAGTTCCCGCATAACCGGTGATTGCGCATATTTTGTTTCTAAGGCACAGCTCAACCGCCCTTTCCTGCTCTTCTGTAAGCTTCAGCTCGGGACTCGTTTTCCTCTCTTCCTCGTAGGTTTCCTGGCAGGAAAGGTATGTAGCTATCTTCCTTTCAGTTTCAAGGTTCTTCTCAAGATATATCTTGTCTCCCGTTCTTTTTACATCTTCCGGAAGGACCAGCGGAACTTCCCTGCCGAGGTGTGCCATCAGCTTCTTCTTCAGGTCGTCAACCTCCAAATACATGTGACCTTTTTGTTCCGCCTGTTCAAGCAGGTATCTCACGAGCTGTCTGATCCTAAGGGGTGAATCCTCCGGGATGAACTGAAGGGCTATCCTGTCAACCGTTTTGAAGCCAAAACCTTTCAGCTTCAGAAGAACGTATGGGTTTTCTTCAAAGCTGACCTTTTCCCTCTTCAGGAATCGGACGGCGGACTCGGCTCTCTTTTCGCCGACTGCCGTTCTGAGAAGACCGTATACCTTCTCATAACCCTTCAGCCAAGAAGCGGAAGAAGTTGCCCTTCCACCTGTAACTCTTTTCAGAAATTCCTCGTCTTTTATTCTCTCAATGATTGACTCGCCGTATTCTCTGTAGAGCTTCTCGGCGGTCTTTGGTCCTATTCCCTTTATGCTCATCAGATACTTCAGAACATAGTCACCGCTGTCAAACTCAACCTTTTTCGCAACGAACCTTCCGTTTTTGTATTCAACGTCAAGCGTGACGGACGTGCCTTTTGCAGCCTGAATGTCCGTCTCAACTTTGACGGTTCCAAGGTTGGTGTGAACAACGAGGTATCCTTTCCCGGTCTTTACGACCTGCCCTTTCAGTTCCATTTCCTACTCCAGCTGGATGGCTTCCTCTACGGCTTCCCTCATTCTTTCAAGCCTGCTGAAGGTGTCTATCACTTTCACTTTTGCAAGGTCATACACTCTGTATCCGTCGGTAGACTTCACGACAAGCTTGCTCTCGGTGAGAAGACGGGAAATTCCTGCCTTCTTCAGAAACTCAGCCTTTTCCTCTTCCAAAAGCTCGTATTCTTTAGGAAACGCGTAGTATGGAAAGCTCTCACCGACCTCTTTTCCGTCGCAAAGGTAGAACCTGCCGTCTTTTGCGTATCCAACGCAGTCGGGAAACAGTTTCCTTAATTCTTTCAACTCTGCCCCCTTAATCGGTTTAAACTGTAACTTCCATAACTGTCTTCCTTTCGCAGGAAGATATTTCCTCGATCCTGAACGGAACGGAATACACGTCGCTGATAAACTTCCTTCTGTCAACCCCGCCTGCAGGCAGGAACTCTTTTACTCTCTTTGGTTCCGTCCACTGGTCAACTATCAGTTCATAAGTTATGCCTTTTTCGTCAATGCTGAGAACGAGAGAGTTCTTCGGCAAACCGCTCCAGACGTATTCGGTCTTACCGCCGAGCAAAGTAAACATATAACCTTTCGGCCTAACGCAGAACATCTCTATTACGCCGTCGTATCTCGTATCCCAGGCGCCAAACTTTTTCTCTTTCCTGACGCCAAGCGCTCTTTCAAGCTTTTCCCTCTTTCCGTTTGGCAAAACCCAGAGGGAATCGGTGTCGCAGTAGAGGACCGGCACCCTCAGGCTGTCAGCCGTCAGTATCCCCCTGAAAAGCCTCTGCCTCTGATAGGCGGTGATGAAGGCACCGAGAATCCTGTTGCTGTAAACGCTGCTCTTTATTGAAACAACTCCAAACATCGTGTTCATAACCGCTTTTATCACTTTTTCACCTTTAGAGCCTTTTTTCCTCAGCTCTAACCTGCTGTGGTAGAGCTTGGTGACGTATTCCTTGAAGGGGCTTTCCATCATGGGATAGGCTATGAATTCCCTCACGATGCACTCGTCGTCGTTAAAGAGAACGGCGTCTGCAGAAGTGTAGTAGCCTTCTATCTTTCCCGCCGGGTAGTAGGTCACGTAGTCGTTACCCTGCCAGACTCTCACGGGAAGGCGCGGAAACCTGTAGTTTTCTTCTGCCTCTATGAAGCACAGACCGCAGTATCCCGCTTCGTGGTATCTCTGAACTTCGGAAGGGGAAAGGTTCTTCAAAAAGAGCGGCTTTTCGGTCGTGTCGGGGTAGGGATAGGAAGACATCACGTATGGATAGGAAGAGTTTATGTCGTAGCAGACGATTTTTCCTTCGGGGCTTCTAATTCTCTTTACGAAGTTTTCTGCCCTTCCCCCGTAGAAAGCCTCATCTGCAAGCCTTCTTTCTTCGGCCGACAGTATGAACAGCTTCTCGGGAAGAAGCTTTTTTACCTGAAGCGCAAGCCCGCCTATTGAGTGCCTTATGTCTGCCGGGTTGAACCCGAGTTCCTCAAGAGCAAGAAGTATGTCCCTGTATTCTTCGCCCGTGAAGTATTCCCTCATTACTTCGGAGATGTCAACGACCTTTTCGGCTATTTTGTCATCAATGTCAATTTCCATGAACTCAAGGAAGGAAAGCCTGTCAACGACGAAAACCCTGTCGCACTTTTTCAGATATTTCCACAGGGCGTCTTTCCTCTTGTGAAACTTTACGCCCTTCTTGGTATAGACCTCGTAGCCTGCCGGCGTTTTCTCAATGACTGCCCACATGTGTGCCCCCTGTTGTAAAAATTTTCTATAATGTATAATAACAACATACTGGAACGGTGTAAAGGGTAAGGGGCTGTAAATGACTTCTCCTGCGAAGCACAAAGGAATAAGCAGAGAAGAAGAGATAAAGAGAATAATTCTTTCCTACCTGAAAAGAGCAAAAGGGGACTTCGTCAAAATCCCCTACCGCGCCTTCAGGAAGAGGAAGATTCAGATTGACGAAGTCAAGATGGTTGCCGCGTTCGGCGATCTTCCGGTTATACTGGACAGGATAGACACGAAAAAGAGAGTTCTCATCTTCAAAAAGATTGAACCCGATCTCAGGGCTTTACTGGACGAGATAAAGAAAGAGAGCGAGAAAGAACTTGAAGAACTGTTTAAGGTTCGCAAAAGGGTAAGGGAAAGGTTAGAGGAACAGTGGGAACCGTTTAGAGAGCTTGCCGAGTTTGAAGCCGAAGCACCCCTTGAAGAGAGAGAGCCGAAACAGCTGTCTCTTCCCCTGCCCGAAGGTGCGTCCGTGTCGGAATTCCCGCTGTCTCAAAAAGTCCCGCTTGAACCGGAAGTTGAGTTTTACCCCGAGGAACTTCCCCCGCCAATGCCCCTTTCTCTGCAGGAACCGGGAACAGTCCTGGAACTGCCAGCCGATGAGGAAATCTTTAAAGAGATTGCCGACCTTGAAATCACCTACGTTTCCTTTGAACCGCCGAGGGAAAGAGAAAAACTTCTTGAAACCGAAGTCGGCGAGCTGGCAGAATTCCTTGCAGAGGAACTTGCCGTTGACTTTGAGTCCCTCTGGAAACTAAAAAAGGCAGAAATAGAGTCAAAGGTTGAAAGTGCTGCAGAGAAGGTCAGAGAAATAGAAAAGATAGTTGAACAGATGTCAAGAGAGACCCCTCAACCTGAAAAATCCATACCGCAGGAAATAGGTGAGGAAGTTCATAGGCGCTCAGAAAAAACGGAAGAGAGTTTGATAGAAAAGTTCGTTAAAACGCTCAAAAGCGGCGTGAACAAGACCGTCCACGCCGTAAAGTCATTCTTCAAGCGTTTCTTCGTCTTTCTTATATGAGCTTGCTGACGACCTTGATTCCCAGCGAAGCTGCCCGCGCAAAATCCTTGTCGCTGGTCCACAGAAGGACCTCTTCCGCGACTTCACTCAGCGCTCGAGCCAGGGCAAGGGCGTGGGAATCTTCAGCTTCAGGGTCGTCGTCTTGCAGAAATTCAATACATTCTGGTAAAATATCTTCATAGCACTCTTCAGAGAATACCGCCAGCTGAAGCAGTTCAAGGTTTTTCAGGTAGAGTTCTTTGAGTTTCTCAATTTCTTCTTCGGGGATTTTCCCTGCCAGTTCCTTCTTTTTGTAAGCTTCCCATGCTCTTTTGGCGTTCATTACTGTGGTTGCCAGCAGGTAGTTTTTGTTCTGAGCAGCGAGTATAACTTCCCAGACGTTCTGCGGTTCTTTCACCACAGCTTCCGAGTCCAGCTTGTCGGGCTTATCCGCGTTTTTGCAGACAAACCTCGCAAGCTGGTAAAGTTTTGACGCGTCAATTACTACCACGGTGAGTTTAACTTTCTTTGATGATTCCTTTTCCATAGCACTACTCCTTTAAAGAATTTGATAAAAGTTTGCAGCCGCCGGCGTTCAGCACCATTGAGAGAAAAGCTCTCAACTCTGCCGGTAGCTCGGCAGCTGCATCAAAACTTATAAAAACGCCCTTAGGCGTTTTCCTGTCCATTACCAGGACTATCCTGTCTTCAAATGCCTCCTTAGGATTTCTCACGATTTCCCTCTTACCCTTTACAACCGTTTCGTTCAGAACCCACTCAAGCAGTCTGTCGAGGTTCTCAAACGACTGCCTCTTACTCGCCTTTTCAACCAGCTTTTTCTTCAGCTCATCTCTACTTTTCTCAACTCTCATGGCAACCTCCCAAGTTTTTCCAACTTTGGGAGGTAATTTACTTCAAAACATCAACAATGTCAAACATTAAGATTGACAATGCTAATTTCCAATAGCATATAATATTAGAAACTTCCAAAGTTAAATTTATCTTAAATTCACTATGCGTCAAGTCTTGTCCACAGATTTTGCACACAGAATACAACCCTGTTCTGTCCTGGTCATATACGGTCCTATCCTATCGTATTGTCAAGTGTTGCTTGACAACCTTTCAAAAAGGAAATAGCTTGGGAAGTGAGAAAACTTTTACGGAGGTCAAAGATGTTCTGCCTCTCTTTCTGGGACGCAGTGATAAGGTTCTCAAAGCACTACGACGCTTTTGTGAACGCCGTAGGCGACAAAGAGGAGGCGTTCATAAAGTTCATGACCCATGCAATCGGCTGGGGATTTGTTGTTTCAATGATTGTGTCAATAGCAGTTGTGATTCCTATTTCGGTGCTAACGTCGAAGCGTTAATCCCTATAATCCAGATAGGGGAGGTTGCGATGGGAATTAGAGGATTTGTATTGATAGGGATAGTGACGGCGGTTCTGGCAATTGCGGTGGTAAACGCACCGCCTCAGGCTCAGAACGCGGTTTTTGACATCTTCCTTGACATGCTCTGGACCTTCGGGTTTGTTCTGGTTCCGATTGTGATGGTCGGTCTCTTTGCAGCTGCAGTTGGAGGACCTCTTTACATCGCTTACAAACTCACTCAACCGTGGAGGGAGTAATGAAGAAGGGCCTCTCTTCTTTAGAGCTTGCTTCCATTATACTTGGGCCTATTATCGGCGTTCTGGCGATTACTGAGGTTTACAGATATGCCCTGATAAGAAGCGGTAGTTTGGGACTTCAAGGCGGTGAAGGATACTTAGTGATAGCTTTCCACTTTATCAATAGCTTCCTATTCGCTACGGTGGTTTCTGTCATAGTGACTCTGAAAGACAGGGGGGTAAAAAGAAACACCCTCTATAAAACGGCTTCAGCTCTGTTAGAGGTTCTAACGGTAGTTGGGATACTGTTACTGTGCTTTGATCTTTTCCACTTTGAATATGTTTTCCTTGCACGCAACCCCCACCTGTATATCCTAATAGGTGTTTTGCTCGTGTTGGCTATCATTTTCTCTATACGGCGCTACCTTGAAATGTCCGTTGCAAATTACAATTTCTTGAAAATGTGGTCAAAACCTTCCTGGAAGGAAGTCCTTTTCAGCAAAAAGGGAAGATATAGGCCTTTTATGGACAGAAAGTTCTTCGTGCTGTTTTCTGCTGCTTTCATTGTCCAATTGGCGGTCACGTTCTTCTTTTCTGTCGGACCAAGCGACTTGGTAAAAGCTTCTGTTGCAAGTGAACCTCTGGTTGTCGGTAAGCCCTCTGACAGGGCAGCTGACGTGTATTCTGTCCTCTCAAAACTGAAAAAGGACTTCGGAATAACGGTGTCTTCACAGCAGGAAGCTCTTGAGAGGGCGAAAAGAAGACTAAAAGAGGCGAAAAAGGTCAAGGTGGTGATACTTGACGACTTCAAGAAAAGGGAAACGACCGTAGGCTTTTTCGGACCTATCCCGGTCTTTGCAACTCTCACGCACGGAAGCGCAGTTGAAGCCACCATTAAGTCGCTGATGCCGAAGAACATTCCCGTAGAGTATGCAACGGAACAGGTAAATACGGGAAATAAATACGTTCTCGGGTTCAGGTTAACAAGCAGGCTGGCAGAACTTTTCAGGAAGATAGCAAAAGAGAAAGGGTTTGTCATCGTAAACGTGTCCCTGGGCGATTCAACGAAAGATGCAGGGACATTTCTGGAAAGCCTGAAGAAAGCAAGGAACCTGATAGAGCTGAACAACAAAGGAGTAGTTCTCTTCCAGTCTGCAGGAAACATCAACAGTAAGAGCGTAAAGGATTTAAACCTCGTAAAGGCTCTTGGATTGCTTCTTGAGAACGTTTACACCACTGGAAGCTCAGTAGAGCGCTATCAATACGGCGAAGTTCTGGCAAAGCCCTGGACGAATCTGAGATATAGGCATCACGTTAAGGTGGTTGCTTACGGAACTTCCTTTTCATCACCGAGGGCGCTTGTAGCATATGTTAAAGAGGTATGGAAAAAAGTTAAAGGGGGTGAATAATGGATTGGTATTACGAGGAGATGGTCAACGATGAAGGCTACGTCGATGCTTTCATCTTTGGTAAAAAAAGAACTCTCTTCCTCGTTCTTCTGGATGAGGATGAAGAGAAAAAAGAAAAATATATAAAGCACATAGAAAAGGAAGCAGGTAATGAACCTGTGAACCTCTTTGTGTGCGTTCACAAGGAAACTCTTATTCTTAACACGCCGCAAGAGCTAGAGGAGGAGTAGATGGGAACAACACGTGAAGTAAAAACAAGCGTGTGGGAAAGATTGTGGACATTTCTCCTCGCTACAAGCTCGCTGACAGGCGGATTCGCCTCTCTGTGGATGGGGATAATTCTCCTTTCCTCTAGTTACAGGCTTATGGATTCCTTCCTTACCATGTTCATCGCCTATGTGGTAGTGCTTGGATTTTTATCCCTTTACTTCTCTTTTGAGTGCTTCGCTTTCCTCTGGAATCCAACCCCCGAAAGGAAGCGGAGAAGGGACGACGCTGCAGTTGTTCTGGTCGTGTTTATGTTAGCTCCTATACTTATCTTTTTCATTTGGGGTTTCATCAAGGGAATGGTATAGCAGAGATTTTTCCGGAATTCTGGCTGAAAGCAGGCATAGAAGGGACGTGTCCGTCCCTTCGCACTACTTAACGGTTAAAGGACCGACTTGTATTCCGTTCTCGGAAGCCGAGATCAAGTAGAACCGGTTGTGTTCTGGCGTGATTATGATGTTCAGCAGGTCTTTCGCAGAACCGGGTGTCCACTCCTGACCGTTGTAAAGAGCGGGGAAGTTAACCTCTTTTTCGTAGTAATAGCTAAAGTAGTTTCCCGTTCTCTTACCGTATCCTATCAGAGTCCTGTTAAGGTTGCTGTCTATCAGATAGGTCTTGTAATCAGCTTCAACCTGATAAGAATACTGGATTGTTTCTTTGTAGTTTCGAAATTCTGGTTTTTGTTCCGTTCCTCCTATATCTATAGTTCCTTCAACTTGTGTCCCTACAGGAACTGGTATTTTCAAAGATTCATCAGTAGCTTGAGAACCAAACAGAATACTACCTAAAGGTTCATACATAATGCGACAGGTTGCTTTTCCAACTTTGATAGCTTTGGTAAAAAGGATGTAACCATGGAAACCGAGACTAACACTCACAGGAACGACATTGCTACCGAATGCAACAGAGACGGAACGAGCTTTGTGAAAGATAATACGATAACTGCCTGTTGGAGAAATTATATCAAGGTAGTTCATCTCGTTAGGATTAGGCCGGAAGTTAGAGGATATATATCTACCGTTATATAGAGCAGAAACCTTTTGACCGTTAACGATAGCTTCGATTAAAAACCCTTTAAAATAATAAACCTTTCCTACAGCACCATTGCTACATTTAAAGCTATAGTAACCAGGAGACTTAAAAACAACTTCTCCAATATTTGTTATATCGCATCGTCCATTACTTACAAATGGTAAAGCAAGCAAAAATAAGCTGTCGGTGAGAAAGTAAACGCCGTCTCCTCCACTTCTCCTGCAAGTGTTTGTGTCCCAATCGTATTGTGAGCCGTCCGGACATACCTCCACTTCCCTGTGCGGAATGGAAATTGAAATCTTATATTTCCCGTCTGCGTCAAGAACGGGGGTAAAGGAATACATGTATTGAACTATCGCATATGAGAGTCCGTATTTGGTTATGTCGGGTTCAACGACGTCGCTGATAAACCTGTCTATTCCCGAGTCATCAACGGCGTCGTATGCACCGTTAACGTCAACGATGTCGTCGCTGATAACTTCACCTGTGGTGAGGGAAATAATCATTCTCCTGTATTTCCCGAGGTTGGTTGCTAACGAGGGGTCTGAAGTAGGCAGACCTGCAGGCGGCGGAGGAAGAGTGGAAGTGTCTATGGACTTTGAATAGTAATAGTAAAGTCCAATTTTGTTTCCTGCTTTCTGCCAGCCGTAGCTGTAAAATCCCCTTTCTCCATCCCAACTTGCAACGTATGTATTTGAAAAGTCCTTCTGAAAAGTGGCAATAACGGTTTTTGCATTGAACGTTGACGCGTATTCGGGAAGTTTGACTTCCAGCACCCCGTTCAGGGCGGTTGCAAGGTCCTTCAGCGTCATGCCGCCGTCAGGGTAGTCCCACGTTTCCTCTACAACTGTTTTGGTCTTCAGCTTCGTCCCCGGTGCTTCCCTGTAAAGAGGTGCCTCCGAGACTTTAACTTTCCATTTGCTTCCGTCCCACTTCGCCGTGACGAACAGTATGTTCGGAAAATCCACGCCGGTCTTGTAATACGCAAAAGCAGTTAGAGGGAAAAGCAGAAGTATTAGAAAAGCTACCAATTTTCTTGGCATAGTGTCCTCCCTACTGATTTGCTGGAAGAACTATTACCTTGCCCTTTGGCAGGTCAAACTGGATTTTCGGATAGTCCGAAGGCGGGTGGAACTTGCCCAAGTTCCAGAACTTGGCTCTTGCGTTAAGCCTGTCCTTTGCTTCTGTGTATCCGTTCAGGTTCGGATGGAGGTCCGAACCCGTTCTGAGCCTTGAGGCAAGCTGGTCGTATCCCTTGCCCGTGGTAACGCTCGTGTCTTTCGTGAAGTCGGTGAACGGAACGGGGTTTGCGGATTGGAATAACTTGTATGTGTCGCCAGCCTGCGTCGCCACGTTCCAGACATCGTTGAAGGCGAAGAAACCGCCGAGGGTTCCGGCAAACATCTTATCAGTCATCCCAAAGTATGGTGAAGCAACGCTAAACAACCCAGTAGCCCAACCTATTCCCAGCATTATCAGCTGAAATCCTATTACCCCGAGCATTGTCCAGCCGCTGTGACTTTCTTCATATATCTTGGTTGTCTTGTGCGGAAGTGTGTTTCCTATGGCGTCGCCGTTTAGAAGGTTATAGCCATACTTGAATGGCACTCCACCATCAACTTTGGCTATTACTTTCCAGTTCGTTTTCTCCCACCACTTGTAAACGACTTTCTTCTTGAATAAGCTCTTGTGGGTTTCTCTGGTTACATCCAGCGTTTCTATGCCAAAAAGTCCAATCGGAATTGCGTTTACTTTCATGTAGGACGCAACGAGGTCCATTGCGTCGGAAAGGGATATGTTCTTAAAAGTGACGTTTTCTATCGGTCCAGATTTCCCGTAGTCTCCCCTGTCGTAGTGCGTTCCAAACCTCTGGTTGATGTATTTGGGGTCAACTATTTCCCTGCATACAGCTCCAAATACGGGACCTATACCCGCAATGTATCCCTGAGAGTCGTCACCGGGGTTGTCAAGCCAGTAATACGAATAGTATGGCGGTGAAGTTCCGTCCCCTTCTCTGATGAGGCAGGCTCTATATCTGTCAACGTCGGGGGATTTGAGAAACGGCGGTATGATGACGTAAAAGTCCTCGCCGTCCATGTTCACTTTCTTACCGTCTTCCTTGACGATGTATTTATACCAATCAAGGTCTTCTATCTTGTATCTTCTGTCAATCGGACACTTTATCTTTCTTGTTTTATCAACGGAAACGTCGTAGGTCCATATCGGAAACGTCTTGCAGTCTGTGTTGCTGAACTGATAGACTCTCGGAACGCCTATTCCGAGCCAGTAGTGTATGACCTTCAGTTCTTTTGCGTAAGGGTTGTAAACCGCTACCACTACGTCACCGCCCTTCTGAAAGACCGAATACCGCATTTTGGGAAGAGCTTCGGCTTCCTCGGGATAAAAGGGAAGCACGGTAGTTCCGAACACCGCTGCCGCAGTTACCACCGAAAGCAGTCGCTTTATCATGTTTCCCCTCGTTAAACCTTTAAAAATAATTATAATAACGGGTTATGGGATTTCAAGTCTTCCAGATTGTCAAGTGTCGCTTGACAACTCAAAAAAGATAGAATAATTTGTTAAGTGGAACCGTATGTAGGGTGAAAAAGATGAGAAAGCTGCTGATTATTCCAGCCTTGATGCTGATAACCGGTTGTGCTTCTGTTTCCAAAGTCGAAGTAAATCCTAACGTTTCTTTTAACGAAAATCAGTTTAAGAAAGCCGAGAAAGGGATAAACAAGAAACAATTCGAAGCTGATGTGTCGGGGAAAACAGGATTTAAAAAGAGTATTGTGGATTTTACATCTGGCTTTCTCGGTGGATTTGTAGGAGCTTCTGGAGGTTTTGCAACTTCCCAAGCGGTTGGATATACAGTTTCGGAACTTGCAAGTAAGAATTATATGAGAACGGTTCCTCGAAATAGCTGGGTGATAGAATGCTTATTTAAACGGGAAGTTAAGACTTTTAATCCGAATTTCGAGCTGATTTTGGTTTATCCAAATAGAATCTTAAAGAAAAAACTTAATGATGATTCTTTTGTCCTTTTTAGAGGCAAGGAAATAGGTTTTCGCGAACTCTTCGGAGGTCGCTTTTCGGAAAAATACGGAGTAAAGCTCGTAAAAAAAAGTAGCAACAAAATCATTGTTCTCATAGTTGACGGAGGAAGATACCTAATGGGAACGTGGTTTACCGAGAAATATCCGTGGCTCAAAGGTTTGGCAGAAGTCTATATAGATAATAAACTTGCGGGAAGATATCTGCTGTATGGAGTAGCTTGGAGACCAGATGGTGGAATACTTTTTAATGCAACTCAGGGTGCTATTCCCGAACTTTACAAGAGAATTTCGCAAGACTTTCTCAAAAACTCTACCGTAGCAAGCAAATAAGAGAGGAAATCATGACTTCAGACTGGAACTGGAAGGATGCGTTTATAGACGAAGTGACGAGGAAAATTGTAATCGGTTCAATTGAGGAAGCAGTTGAGGTTGCCGAAATATACGGCATTGACCCTGACGAGCTGGTCAGGGAAATTGCCCTTGAGGTTTTGAAGAACGAAAGGGAAGTCTATCCGCTTGAGATGGTGGAAGAAAAGATAAAGAGTTCCCTTTCTGAGGACCTCGGCATTTCCTACTCGGAACTCAGAGACTTTTCCGTTGACGGCAGGGGAAATATTGAACTTCCAGAAGAACTGAAGGAGAAAATCCTTGACCTCTACTGCGAAGTGGAAGACGTCAGCGAAGTTACAGAAGCGGTCATAGACGAGATAAGAGGACGCAAATTTTCACCGGGACTTTAATCATGTTCAGGATAAGACCTGCAACTGCAAAAGAAGTTGAATACTACTCAACCGTTCTCTACCCGGTTCAGAATGAGATACTGAACGCCGTTGGAAGGAAATTCGGCAGTGCCTTCTATCTGACCGGCGGAACGGCACTCTCAAGGTTTTACTTCCACCACAGGCTCTCTGAAGACCTTGACCTCTTCACGGCAGAGGAAAACATCAAGGCCGCCCTTCCAGTCATAGTAGGGGAAATAGAAAACCTTGGATACCCAGTAGAAGTTGAGCGCTCTACCGTTTCCTTCGGCAGGCTCTATGTTCAGGTTGACAGAAGATGCAAGCTCAAGATAGACCTTGCAGCAGACCGCCCCCTTAAAAATCCCCGCAAAGTTGAAAACTTCTATCTTGACACCCTCAAAAACATAGCCGTCAACAAAATAGTCGCCTTTGAAGACAGGGCAGAACTCAAAGACCTCGTTGACCTCTATTTCATAGTTAAAGAGGGAAAGGTAGAGCTTGACGAAATACTTGACCTTGCAGACGAAAAGAGAGTCCCCGTTCCCTACGAGGAACTTCTCGCCGTGAACACCTTGGGGCTTACAGGAAGCGTCTTTATGCTGAAAGAGATAAGCGAGGAAGACCTTAAAGAATTCCTTGAAGACCTCAGGGAAACCCTTGAAGAAAACGTTAAAAAAAAACTTTCAGAAACCGACCCTGAAGAAATAGTGAAAGAGCTTCTCTGGGACCTGCCGTATGAAGAAAGGAAGCTAAGCCCCCACACCCTTCCCCTGCTGAAGAGAAGAATGAAGAGGCTGGGATTTATTAAGAGAGAAAGGTTGAAGAGAATAATAGATAGGACTACTTAACTGCCATTTCATTTAGCTCTTTTAAGAAATCGCTTGAGAAAGCAAATACTTTTCCCTTAAAGTTATTAATCTTCACGGACCCTTGTCTGAGGGGTTCTTTGCGGATTCTCCTATTTTCAATGTCTATAATCAGCACTGCGTCTTCCGAAGAGCTGGGAATGTATGCAACGGAAATCCACTCTTTATTTTTCATTTTCCCTCCCATACCTTGTATTTCTATTACTAATCACGACTTTTGTCAAGTCAAGTCTCTTTATCCTGAATGGCACAAGATAGAGTGAGAAAATATCAGCGAAGAAGTAGCCCATGTCTTCATCCGTATCATCAAAAAAATCGGTATATACTGAATCAAAACAGAGGAAACCGTATATAGCCCTAATATATTCCTCCTTGGTTGAAGTTAGAAATATGCCTAAGTATCGCCTGAACTCCTCACCTATCCTATTATTAATTAAAGTCATGGGTATTATCATAGTCGACTTATAGAAAGCATTATCTGTGGTTTCATTTCCATCTATCCAACAATTTTTCCAATCCCTGTCTACATATACCTTTTCCGTTAATTTTCTGTGAAGACCGATTTTTATCTTCTCTACCAGAGACGTTGAATATCTTAAGACTCTCTTAGAATCTAATCGAGGATTTTTATATACCCTTTTCTCGTGTTCATAAAAGCCGGGTATGTCATTGATTAAAGCTCTGTAACCTTGATTATCAAAAACTTTCTCAATTGCCGTGTTTTCCTCTACATGAAAAGGCTTTGATAATGCATTATTGGGAAAGAAATCTTTCAACAAGTAATCTACTTTGTTTTCCTCTACAAATACTTTTATGGTCACTCTCGGAGAAGTCTCATCTCTGCCGTAAAGTTTCCCTCTCAGTTTGAAATACTCCAGGATGTAGTTTTTATTTTCCTTGTAAACCTCCAGTAAGATAGCCAATAAATTTTCCCTGTATTTCATTAGTTCTCGGATTTCTTTGTCTAACAGCTTTGCTTCCTCTCTCGTAATCTTAACCTCTGAACCAACCTGCAGTCTCCCGATTTCCTCTACTTTCTCATTTTGCTTACAATAATTCCCGAGATGATACCAGAACTCAAGAACTTTTCCCTGATTGTAGCACGTAACCTTCCGTATGAAATCTGAGGGAACCCCATGAGCCAACTTGCCCATTAATCTTCTGAACAAAGCTTTTGTTAATTCCTTAGCTGTTTCTTTGCCGACCTCAACTGCAAGTGCTTCAAGTGCCATTTCCCCTACTCATCGTTTCTCTTGATATAGAGAACAATAGATGAGTTTATGAAAAACTCTTTTCCCTCAACGGTCTTTATTCTTATGAACGCACCAGTCTTTGACTCCTCCCAATCTTTCACGTATATCGGTTCCGCAAATATTTTCGTGCATCTGATTATCCAGTCCCCTTCTTTCTTTGAAAGAAAAGTCAATTCCTTATAGTGATTGATGAATCCGATTGCATACTCTATTACCTTTTTCCAGTTGTAGTTCCTGTTCCCTTTTACCTTTTCACGGAACTTTTCGTCCTCTATAAACCTGTCAATTGCCTTCTCAACGTCCTCAATTGAAATGTCAAAGATGTGGTTTTCTTTCATATACGTGTCAACAATTCTCTTGAAAGGCGTGGTATAAGCAGCAAGTGATTGACTGCTTATACCAGCAATGCTGAGGTAATCCTTAAAAGTCGCCACAATCCTGTCTAATTCCATTTCCTCTCCGTGGGGGAATACGACATCGTTATCCATAATAACGACATTGTTAATTTTACCTCTTTTTCTCAATTATTCGCTCCCTGCGAGAATTTTTGACGCATACTTCCTGGACAGAGACGGCGTCCGGCTGTGGTAGCAGCCGATTCCCTTCTTGTTGAGACCGTATCTGTCAATGCATTCCCTCAAATACCTCGCCCCGAGTTCTATGCCGAGGCAGGGATTTTCGTAAACTTCCTTTACCGTGTAGCCGAACCTCTTTATGTTTCTGCTGTTTATCTGCAGAAGCCCCACGTCAAGCGTTCCGTCCCTGTTCGGGTGCAGGGCGTAAGGGTTAAAGTCACTCTCCACCCTTGCAATCCTGTAGAGCAGAGAAAGAGGAACGTTGAACTTCTCTGCCGCGTTTTCAAGACAAGCCTGTATCGGATTTTCGTATGTGTAAGCGGGAAGAACAACTTCAATCGCGTTTGCCGTAGAGGACAGAATCAGGGTTAGCAGAACAAGCAACATCCCGGTCCTCCTATTGGGACACCCTGTATGTTACACAGTGAGTATCGTCAATGCAGGTAACGAGCAGGGCGTTGTAGCCCCCAAGGTTGCTCAGTCCTAACGTTTGCGGATTTCTTACGTTCGGACTGCTGTTGTCGAACCAGACTCTCGTTCTAAATGGCGTCTCTATCTCTTCAGGCGAAAAGAGCTGCGGAACTATCTGCGAAAGCAGGGACAGGTTCGGGACGTATGAAAGCCCTGCCGTTGAATAGGAGACCGTGACATGTCCGTCTATGGTCTGTTCTGTTATGTCCGAATAGTGCGTTACCCTGTATGTGTTCGGTATCTCGCTTGCGGACGCAAAGTAGCATCCCGGACCGCCCGTGCAGTGGGCATCGCTATATCCGTTCGTATCGGTGTTCGCAAAGTAGTATTTCAGCGTCGACTTTCTTGGATCTGCGGCGTAGCGGGAACCGGTGTAGTCCGAAAGCTTTGCAGCAATTTTTTCAACCTGCTGAATTGTCTTCTCGTAGAGGTCTTCGGTTATGTCCCTGCCTGAGACTCGATAGCATACTTCGGACGGGTCGCACTGGATTTCCCCGTTCACTATTTTTGACAGCATCCTGTGCCTTCTGCCCTTGGTGTCTATTATCCAGATGTCCCTGTATGCATACCTCCCTGCTGGGTCTTCCTTCAGGGGCGAGATGTATATTCTGAAGTTCGTTCCGCCCTCATCGAAAGGGTTTGTCGAGAAGTAGCGAAGCCCCGACGGGTTGGAGCTTCTGTCGTAGTCTATCTCTGGAACCAGAAACGACCCGTCGGGGAGAGGAAGACGGACCGACGGAGACCCGTCAGGGAGAACATCTGAATAGAGGGAATCAATCCGCCGGCTGTTTACTAGAAACGCGTTCTCTTCGTAGTATTTCTTTATCCCCTCTGCAATTCTTCTCATTTCCTGGAGAGCAACAAACTTCTTGTAATACCTAATCCCGGTTGATATTACTTCCGTGAGCGCTGACGCAATCAGCATCGTAACGGCTATAACGATGACCATTTCGGTTGAGAAGAAACCCTTACGGTCTTGGACCAATCTCTTCCTCCTCATCCACTTCTGTTTCTGGTCTGGCCCTTCTTGAAACCGCAGTTTTGTTTTCAAGGGACTTTCCGAGCAAGAAAGTGAGCTTTTCATATATGCCTTCCAGCACAGCCAGGTCTGACGTGAAGGCGTTGTATCTTTCGTTTGTTTCCCCGTCCTGAACTTCAAAACCTATGTATTCCTTTCCGTTTTTTCCCTTGTATGCCCTCAATCCCACGAGATTGCTCTGGTGTGGGAAGAGAAGGTTGTTATATTTCTCGTTCCCCATCACCCTTGCTGCATACTTCTGAAACGCCTCAAGTCCCTCGTCTATGAAAATCCTCAACCCTCTCTTGATTGTCGCAAGCTCGTTCACGTTCAGCTTCATAGTCCTGGAATCGGACAGGTTCCTTCCCCTGTCGTAGAAAATTGGGAGCTTCTTTCCGTTTTTCTCTGTTTCCCCAATTTTCCTGAAAATCTCAATGTAGATGTCCCCCTTGTGGTTTATGTCCATTCTTACCTTTGCGTTCTGGGTCACCAGCAGGTTCACTTCGTATCGCATTTGATTCCTCCTTATCATTTTTTATAATAATAAAGTATCGAAACGCCTAAGTCAAACGCGAGGGCAGAGATGGACAGGGAACATGAACTTGAACTGATAAAAGCTCTGCCACCAGAGCTAATTTTAAACGACCTCAGTATTCCCTACAGGGAATACCCGTCGCAGATAATGGCACTTGCGGTCTGGCGGGATGAAAGAACCCCTTCCGTATCAATCAGGCAGGTTGACGGAATATGGCTGTGGAAGGACTTCGGTTCAGGGAAGGGTGGAACCTGGATAGATCTCTACATGGAAGCTCTCGGCTGGGACCTTGCAGAGAGCATCAGGTATCTGAAAGAAAAGTTCCTCGGCATATACGACGACCTCGAAAAGAAAGCGCTCGTTAGAAAGTGGAAGAGCGCAGGGAAGAGGAAGAAAGAATCTTCCTATGACGTTTTAAAGTCAAACGTGAGGCAGGTGAAATACGGAAAACTGCTTGAATACCTGAAAGAGAGGGGCATAAGGAAAATCCCCCCCTGGCTCAAAGAGGTTTCCTTTGAGGTAGTAAGGAAGGATACCGGTGAGGTAAAGAAGTTCTGGGGCGTAGGCGTGCAGACCGAGACCGGAAGCTGGGTGATAAGAAACCCAAAAATGAAGATAAACCTCAGGACAGACCCCGAACAGGAACACTCTTTTTCCCTGATAAAGAGGGGAAGGGAAAACGGAAAACTCGTTGTCGTGGAAGGGCTGTTTGACGCGCTGACCGTTGAACAGCTCAACAGAAACTCCGACTACGATGTGCTGATATTAAACAGCGTCGTCATGGTTGACAGGGCGCTTGAGAAGGGCGTCTTTGAAAACTACGACAGAATAGTTCTCGGACTCGACAACGACGACGCGGGTAAAGAGGCGAAAGAGAAACTGCTGGAAGAACTTACGGACAAGGAAGTTTTTGAGTTCGTCTTTTCTTCAAAGGACCTTAACGAAGCTCTCGTCAGAGGTGAACCCATAAGGGTTCGTCCGGTTGAAAGCGCGAAACCCACTATGTCACCAGCCTAAATCCTGCAGGGGGTAGTAATGGTAGAAGCGACAAAAGTGGAAAAGGTCGGCGAGTTTGTAATCGGATATCCCATCCCCTTTTCTGCGGTTTTTTCGGACAGAAAGAGCGTCAGGCGCGGTCACGCGTTCGTGGAACTCTACAGAGTTCCGGTCGGCGGCAGAGAGGTCTATGCCGCGGTGGTGACGAGCAGTCCGAAAATCCTCAAAGAAAAAGGGGTAAATGAAGGCGGAAGCTCTCTTGTAAACGGGATTGAACACTTTGCGTCGTTCTTTCACATGGTCCTTGAAAACGAGGGGATAAGCGTCCGTCCGGAAGACCTCTTCTTTATAGAGTATGAACCCGACGAGGGTAACGTTCCTCAATCCCTTGACTTATGCGTGATGCAACCTGTTATGGTGTTCCTACCCAACGGGACGAAATACTGGGACTACACGAGAAGCATGCCCGATTGGTTTATATTGTGGGAAGCCAGCAGCATCAACGAAAAGGTGAGTATAGAGAAGATTTTACAGGAAAGGCTGCCCGAAGTTGTAAGGAACCTGAGGTAGAGTAGCTATGGCAGAGAAATCACTAATAGAGTGGACTGAAAGTAGAAAGTATTCCTTTCTTCTTTATCTTCTTTAAGTAATGGGGTGGGGTAAATAAGAAAAAAGACAGGCAGAAAGTTAGACGGACGAGTATAGCGAAATGCCCGCCTTCAGTTAAGGCGGGGACTTTCAACGTAAATCTTCGTTGAATCCCTGAAGTCGGCATCTATCTCGTTTGCGTGTTCTGAAGCGAACAGGGTAACCGCCTCGTCGTTCCCTGTCTTTATCAGAAACTTCGCGTATATCTTTGCGTTCTCTTCATTTTCAAGAACGTCGGCGTTCCCTTCCTGAAGCTCGTCAAGCAGAACTGCAAGCTTAATCGCTTCCTCTACCGTAAGTCCCCTATCAACCTCTTCAACGGAAAGCTCTGAGATTGCCCTTCTCAGCCTTTTTGAAAATTCACTTTCAAGGTTATTTCTCTCAAGGAATTTGTAGGTAGCGTCAAGCAGGGCTTTCTTAATCGGCTTTTTCCTGACCTCTGCAGCCATGATTGCTGTCAAAACGCCGGAGCGGAAGGCAGCAAGTTCGGGGGTGGAACGCAGAGCTTCTGAATCCCTTACCAGTTCAACGAGACACGCAAGTCTGGTTAGAGAAGAGAAGTTTTTCGCAGACGGCTTTTTGAGGAAATCTTTCACTTTATCCTTTAAAGTCAGTAGTGCGTTTTCTACCCCGCCGTTCCTCAGAGCGTATTGAAGCCCTTTAACTGCCCTTTCCTCTGCGTCAAAAACCTTTTTCATGACATACATAGCCGTTCTTCCGAGAAAGAAGAACGGTTCGTCATAGCTTTCGGCTTTTCTCTTCACTTTATCAAAATCAAAGAGCATCTCTTTCCTCTCAAATCAGTTTTATCTTCCTCATCACTGAAACGAACTTCTCAACCTTCTCGGGCGGAATAACGTTCAAGCCGTCGAGAAGCGCATCGCGCAGGCGCATCAGCTTTAAAACCTTATCGGAATATTCCTCTTTCCTCAGCAGGTCTCTGTAGTGTTCTTCTGGAAGGTTCAGTATCTCTTCCGGGAAGGTCTCACTTCCCCATACAGTCTCAACTTTTACGCACACGCCTCCTCCCTAAGTAGCATAAACCGAAGAAACAGCGTATGGGTTCGCAGCGTTAGCGTCCTCTTTTGATATTCTTCCTTCCGCAACGGCTTCAGACAGGGCGTTCGGCAGAGAAACGACGTATTGGCTCTTCTTCCTTCCGAAGTTCAGGAAGAAGTCAAACGGCTTGTCCTGTATAAGAAGGTTCATCAGAGTCTTAACTTCAAGGATACTTGGATTATGTATCAGGTATTCGGTGACAAGTTCAAGCTTTTCTCTGTTGTCCCTGTTCGGAAGAAGCTTCTGCCCGACGGTTGCGCGTATCATTGAAACGACCTGAAGCCTTCTAAGCTTCCTCTCACTTTCGGAAGAAGCGCCAGCCGTTGCCATGTTCAAAAAGCGCACCAGTGCCTTCGGAACGCTCTCACCGTGGAAGCTTCCGACCACCAGGACGCCGCTCTCTGCAAGGGAAACAGCCATATCAACTTCAAACTTCGTCCTGATTTCCCCAATCAGGACGACAGATGGAAATTCCCTTGCAGCGGAAATCAGGGCGTTCCTTGAAGCCTTCTCTATCAGTTCTTCCGTTGAGGAAACCTTCTCGTCGGCGTAGGTGATTACGTCTTTCTGTATCACGACACTCTTTTTCGGCTCAAGTATGTATTCTATTGGGTTTTCGACGGTCACTATTACCTTATCTGTTTCTTTTTCGTTCACCTCGTCAAGGAGGGAAGCTGCAGTTGTTGACTTCCCCTGCCTCTGCTTCCCGACGAGCAGGATGAGTCCGCCGTTGCCCTTCTCTACTTCCGAAATGAAAGTCTGGACGACCGGTGCCGGAATCTTCAGCTGCTCAGGTTTTGGAATGTAGTGAAACTGCCTGCGGAGAATAAAGGCGTTGTAGTCTCTTGAGGCTCCCACCTTTAAAAGGTGGACCCTGAAGTTGTATTCCGGAATTCTTACAGCAAAGTCTTCTATTCTCTTGTATTCCTCTTTCTCCGCGTTTTCCCCAAATGTAAAGTGTCTGAACATGTCTATCAGATACTTGATTCCTTCTTCGTCAAGATAGACGTCAAGTTCCTTCGCCTCGTATCCGATTAGAAGTTTTATCGGCTTATTGGGCAGAATGTAGGCGTCGTTGAAAAATCCCACATTCCCGAACAGCTCGCCAAAAAACCCCTCGCATATTCCCTTATCTTTCTGCATTTCTATTTTTCTCATTGCTGTCCTCCTACGTTTTAGGTTTTATCGTAGTCCCGGGCTTCCTGCTGAATATGAGCTTCTGAAGCTCTTCCATCCTCATTGCTATCTTCACCGGCGGTGCGTTTCTGGCAACGTCAAGGGCGGTCTTTACTACTTCCCTCAAATTTCCAGCCAAGAGAAAATTGCCAGCCTTGTTGTTAAGAAGCGAAACGTTTGAAAAGTCAACATACATGTCGTCGCTTTCGTCTATGAAGGGAAGTGCTCTGAAGTATAGCTGATAAAGGTCAAAAGTGTTTTCACTATTAAGACGGCTGCGCCAGTAGAAGCCGTCTCTGTCGCATGCAAGGTAGACGTATTGCTTTGACGTTCTTGTGTCGCTTGTATCGACTCTTCTCACCGTTGAAACTCCTATGAAAGCTGTAACAAACCCTTCAGAGTTCTTTAACTTTTCTATTCCGGAAATGAAGTCCATTACCTCTCTCTTTCTGTGTTCTATGTATCTGTTGTTTTTAAATATCTTATCAAGACTTTCCACCTGCGGTTCAATCTCTGAAAGAGAAAGCCTTTGAAGGGGCGTTACTTCAATGTATGGGTGCTTATGCTGTGGAACGTTCTTGCCGATTGTAAATTCGGCTATTTTCTCAATTCCCTTCTTCAGGTCATCCACGAACGTTTCTTTATTCAGAATGTCCGCCTCTATCGCCTTGAAAAAGTTTTTATCCTCTACAGTGAAAAGAGTAAAAGCGGGAAACCTGTTCCTTCTCGGGTAGCGCCAGACGGTCATATATACAGGAAACCCGCCGGAGTCGGGAGTGTAGAATTCCCCGTTGATAGCGGTAATCGGCAGCCTGAACAAACCCGTTCCAGAAAGTCTTGCCTCGTTCATCAGCTCAACAGCCTCAAGGGCGTCAATCAGCGTTTCCTTTATTCCCATTTTTTCCTCCTAAAGAGTTAATCCTCTGCCTTTCTCCGCCTCCAGCAGTTCGTCCACGCTCTCGGCTATCCTTTCGTGGAAGTCGCTACCGGAGAATACGACGCTCTTATCAAAAAAGTTATTAAATCCCATTGTAACCTCACACTCTATTCCGACAAACACCTTTGATTCAAAGAAGTCCTCAGCTTCGGAGAGGACTTCGGGGTTATACTCGTCATGCGGTCTACCGTCGCTTATAAACAGCAGATCTGGTTTCCTGCCGTAGTTTTCAGAGAACTTCCTGGATTCCTCAAGTGCCTTTTCTATTGCTCTGGTGTAGTTTGTTCCGCCGCAGGCTGTCAGCCTTCCTATCCTGTCAAAAGCTTTTTTGATATAGTCCTTTTCGTCTGGGAGCAGAATGAACGCCTTTCTCGGCTCACTGTCAAACGGAATCAGGATGAAGGGAATTCCCCTTTTCTTTGCCTTTAGGGCGAGAAAAATCGCCACCGCCTTCGCCCTGCTAAGAAGCCTTTCCCTCATTTCCCTCATTGACCCCGAAACGTCAAGACACATGACGAATGGTCCGTATCCTGCCTTTTCTTTTTCTGAGCTTCCGTAAACGGTCAGGGTTCCTTCCGCTATCTTCTTCATCTCAAGGTCTGAAAGGTCACCGTCAAGCAGAAAGGCTATTTGCGACGGAACGGCTTTGTCTATTTCTCTTCCGTATCTCTTCGTGCTGCGGTCCTCCGATATTTCCCTTTTTCTCATTCCCTCAGAAACCTCAAGAAGGTTTCCGAGATACTTCAGAACGTTTTGATCCTGCCTTGAAAGGTAAAGGGTATATATGGCTTTTTCGTAGTTGCTGACGGAAGCAGGATTGTCTCCCGCAGCTCTGATGACGCCTTCCACGAGGTTTCTGGCTCTTTCCATCCCTTCCTGTATCTCTTTCTGGGACGGCAGGTAGGACAGGCTGACGTATTCGCAGAGCACACTGGACATCTCGTCAGACTCTTTGTGGAGACCCTTACTCTCCGCGAAAGAGATCGCTTCCTTGATAATCCTGTTAGCGCTATCAATCATGCCCGTGACTTGGTCAAAACTACTCTCCTCTATGAGTTTATCTATCTCGCTCACAGCATCCTTCAGAATCTCTTTAAGTTCCTCCGACCCGGTTTTATCTCCAACCTCTTCCAACTTCTTCCTTGCTTTTATGACTTCTAAAAGCGTAGTGTAGTAGCCGATTGCACCCTTCAGAACACTGAACGTTGCCGACACGGCATTGGTTATGTCGTCGGTGGTGAGGATTTTTAGTCCTTTTGTCCACTCTACGAATCTTCCCATGAACTTTTTAACGGCTTCTCTCTTTACTTCATCTTTTATTTCTTTCATAGAAACAGAAGGTTCGTAGAAGTAGGTGAAAATGTTCCTGCCGATCTCCTCACTTTCAGGTTCTGTATCCTTCAACTTTGAAGAAAAAATCTCAAGGATTGCTCCCGTTGAAACCCTGTAAGTAAACCAGTCTTCAACATCGTTTTTCTTTTTCCTGAGCCTCATGAAGTAGTCGTAAAGCACACCCACTTACCTCACATCTTTATTTCTTCTAACTCTCTGGCAATTTCCTCTTCGGATATTTTTTCAACTTTGGCAGCTACTTCCTCAAGAAGGGATTCGTCGTTTTTTGCTTCCCTGAGTCCTCTTCTTATCCACTTTGAAACAGAATCAAAGCTAACGGCTTCTTTAAAGTATTTGGCGTAGCTTTCTGCAAGCTGATTTCCCTTGACGCTGTTTACGGCTTTCAGGCTTGACGTTATCAGCGCCTCAAGCTGGGAAAAATCCTCACCCTTTTTGACAAGGGAAACGATAAACTTTTTTGCGCTAATGCCCTGCTCTTTAGCCTTATGGGCTGCTTTAACTATCTTGTATGCATCCTCAAAGACCTCAAAGGGCATTGAAGAAGACAGAGCTTGCACATATGCCTCTTCCTGCTTCGGGTGCAGACTGGAATAAACGAGTAAAAAGTCCCTCGGAAGAACTACTTCTCTTCCTTCCACGATAGCGTTTGAAGCAGCGTAAAAACCAGCTTTAATCAACTTCCTTAGGGAGGCTTGGTATTCCTTCGGGAAGAAATTCTGCTGCATCTCAAACACCGTTTGAGTGAACTCTGCAACGAAAGAGGCGAGTTTATCGTTGTTTTTCAACAATTCTTTTGCCTTCTGTTTGACGGATTCAAGGTCGGAGATCGAGGCTATCGGCGTTTCAAACTTTCTCTCGCCGACTTTGCTGTTCTTGAACGCTTCGGCTATGACCTTCTTTACGGCTTCTCTTTCTATCGTGACGAAGCATATGATGTTCATTCTGTCCATAATGGCTACGTCGCCCTGAAGCTTTACCTCAGGGTCCGTCAGGTTAGGTATGTAGTTCCCGGTTGCAAAAATCGCTCTCGCCTTTATCGGCATCTGTCCCCTTGTGTCGGGGGATATACGCCTCGCAACGAGAGCGTCGTTGAGGATTTCCCTTACCTTTCCGTCTGCGTAGAGAAACTCGTCAAATATGAGAAATTCCTTGTTTCTGAAGCTTTCAACGTTGTATATGAGCTGATTTTTCTCTTTGAACGCCTTGAGATCAACAGAACCGAAAACCTGCTCGGGTGACGTGAACCTTGACATCTGCCAATATCCGTAGTTGCTCGTGAACGCCGACGCCACGAGTTCCACGACTGCCGACTTTCCGGTTCCCACGTCCCCGACGAGCATCATGTTCCCGCCCACGACGGATGTAAGCAGCGCAAGTCTGGTCTGCCTCTCGGAAAAGAGAATCCTTGACGTTATCTCTTTCTCAACCTTCCTCAACCTTTCGGCGGCTTTCTTCCAGTCCGGCAGGGGCTGCGCTTTCTCTCCTTTCTTTTCTTCGGCTCTGGGCTGTTCCAGTCCCTTCACGTAGGTTGCAACGAAAAACTTGTTTCCTTTCTTGCTCTTTACTTCTTTCACGCTCGCTTCAAACTTCCTGATTCCCTTTTTGAATTCCTCTACAAACCGCTCGTCAAGGGTGTAGAGACTGTTCCCATTTTCCGTTTTGAGCCACCAGCTTCCCTGCTTCTTTCCCTGCCTTATCTCTTTAACGACAAGAACAGTCATCTCGTCCTCCGATTGTCCGTTCCCGTTAGCCATAATTAATTATAATTATACATTAACATAACGCTTATGGAAGTGGGGTATCAGAAATTTGCGCCCCGTCCGAGTAAAAAGGGGGATGCGGATGGAATACCTGAGAGAAAGGCTGAAGAGAAAGTATTCGCCGAAGGAACTGAAGGTAAGAACGGACATTTCAACGCTGACCGCTGCTTTCTCTGCAGTTTTACCCCTGTTTAAGCCGGACGACCTCTTCCTGTCGGCAGCTGCAACGGTAGCGGCGGGCATCTACTCTAAAAAGTTCAGAAAGCTGTTTGAAGAAACGAGGATAGGCGGAAACGACGCGCTCTTCAGGCTCGGAAGGGACGAGTTCGGAAGACCGGTTGAGATTACGCCTTTTTACTTCCACCGGCACATGGTAGTGGTCGGTGGAACAGGTATGGGAAAAACCAGCCTTTACAGGACAATCATAAGGCAGCTTCTGACGCTGCACTACGGAATCATATACATAAACTTCAAGGCAGAGGACGAGGATTTTCACAATTTATACTTTCTCTGCAAAGAACTCGGTGTGGAAAAGGACCTGCTCGTTCTCAACCTGTCGCCTGCAGCTGCAGTTACCCGAGAAACTCACACCTTTTCACCCCTTGCCACCCTCAAGTATCCTCAGGAAATAGCGGATTTCTTTTTCTTCCTTCTCGCACCCGCAAAGGGCGAGATGGAATACTGGCAGGGAAGGGGTAGGTTCCTTATGAATGCAGCTGCCAGGAACTTCTGCTACCTGAGGGACATAAAAAAGAGAAAGCCGAATCTCAAGCTATTCCTTGAATCTTTTGAGCTTTCCTCAATCGTTGAAGCGTTCCTTTCAAACGACTGCCCCGAAGAATACAAGATGTATTTCCTGATGTATCTTCAGGACCTTGACCCCTCTGGCGAGGTGAGAAAAAAGGGTGCACAGGCTATAAAGAAGATAGGAACGGACCTGCTCGCCCAGCACGGCTACGCCCTGCAGCAGTGGAAGGAAATATTCTCTGACATATCCCTCAGATACGCGCACATCTTTGACACGGACAACCCCGACATAGACATGATAGACGTCATTCAGAGGAACAGAATTCTCTACGTTCACATGCCAGCGCTGAAGATGCCCGACAAAACCAAAGAAGCAATAGGAAGGCTGATTCTCGCGAGCATCAGAACCGCTACGGGCATTCTCTTAGGTGAGAGTCTGCTGGGCGACTATGAAGAGCTGAAGGAAAAGAAAAAGAGGGAAAAGCCCAAAAATCCCTTTGCAATTATCGTTGACGAACACGGAACGGCGCCGATTGTCGGCATAGACGACTACATGAGGCAGGTGCGCTCCCTCCGCGGCGGCGTAATCATAGCCGACCAGAACTGGGATACGCTCAAAGAGAAGTATGGGGAAGGATACCTGAACTCAATTCTCGCCAACTCCCACACCAAAATCATCATGAGGGTGGAAGGCTCAAGGGCTGTTTACGACTTCTTCAAAGAGAGAATTCCGAGAGTGAGGAAAATGATTCCCGACTTCAGGAAGAGGGAAGTCATCACGGAAGAGGACGAAAGAAGAACCCTTCAGGAAGACTACCTGATTCCACCGGAAACCATATACAAGCTTGACGTGGGCGAGGGAATAGTCATACAGGGGGAAAACTTCCTCAGGACCAGGTTTGACTTTTACGAACCGAAGAAGGAAGGAAAGGTTGAAATCCTTTCCTACGAGCGTTCCGTCGTCAGATACAGCGAGGAAATTCTTGAAATCCTGAGAAGCTCTGAAGAGATAGCAAAGGAAAAGAGACTGAAAGAGCTTGAGGAAGCAGCTGCAAGTGAGAGCTGCGTTGAGTGTAGCCTTGACTACGACGAAGAAGAACTCGTTGATGAGCCTGCAGATGAACCATCCATTGAGTTCCTTGAAGACGAAGAAACGGCAAGGATTGGATACGTTGAAACGCTGAAAGTTCTTGCAGAGATGAAGAGGATAGACAGGCTTGTCCGTTTGCTCTGTGATCCTATGTATGAAGAACTCTCAAAAGAGGAAAAGGTTGAAGTCGCAAAAGTCATCTTTTCCGGACAGTATGAACAGCTACCGCCTGACGAGGAACTGCTCGAAGACCTTGAAGAGCTGCGCAGAGTTGGAAGTTTTTAGTATTCAATTACCGTGTTTACCCTGTATTTACATATCAGAGGTGTATTTAGTCTGTATTTACACATATATTTAGAACAGAAAAGTTCTACCTGATAATTAACCGATATAACTATACCTATGTAAAACTTGGTGGTATAATCCCCCTGTGAATTAATCCAGAGGGGGCAGGAATGGAGTTTAAAACGAGGATTACGACGAACATAGATATTGACGCCGCTTCAGTTTTAAAGCGCAAGGCTCAGGACAGGGAGGGCAATAAACTCGTTAACGAACTACTGAAAGAGTTTGTCAGGAACTGCCTTGAAGGGGACGGCGCAATTCTCAGGGAATACATGACGGAATACGAACCTTCCCCTGTCAGGAAAAAGGTCATGTTCCACATAGACGTTGAGACGCTGAAAAACGTTTACGGCAAGTTCACCCTTTCTTCGCTGATTTCCTTTCTGATTATCAGGAACGAACGCACATACCCGAAGGAAGAGCCGAAGAGAAAAGCGGTTAAAGGCGTTCTCTCTCAACCCACCCAGAAACAGGAGGAGAAAGACGCGGAGAAAAAGGAGGGTTTTGATTTTCCATTCAAGTTTAAAGATTAATCGGTCCATGCGAAACAATTTTGCATTATTTTTGTTATAATAATCATAACGAGGAGGACGGACATGAAGAAGGGAAAGGTGAGAAGCATCTACAGGGCAGTTCCCGTCAGGGAAGACGGAAGCATTGAAGTGGAAGGGAAGTATTACGTTGTCGGGGACGCAGCACTGCTGGAACCCCACCTGTGTTCCCACATAGCAACAACGAAGCAACTGATTAAGGCATATCCCATTTTTATCAAATATGTCGAGGAGAAGACCGGAAAGAAAGTTGACGCAATTTCCGTTCCTCTTGAGGACTTTTACAGATCAATGAAAAAAGGTGGAGGGATAGTAGAAGAACTTGAAGAAAAGACAAATAAGAAGGTTCTACCTCAAGGACTGACCGGTCTCTACGCTCTTAGAAGAAAGGTTGACCTGCCAAAAAGGGTCCTGCTGATGGACGCCGGAATGAGGACGTTGAATGCGGCGGTCCTGGCAGGCGACAGCGTTGAATTCTGCAAGAGCCTATACGACGAAGCCTCAATGGCGGTTCTGCTTTCCTATTTCAGAAAGCAGATTGAGGAAAAGTATCCGGAAGTTCCAACAACGAGAGGACTGATAGAGAAAGCTTTTGAACAGGGTTTCTTTTCTGCAGGTTTCAGCACGGTAGAGCTGAACGAGGAAAAGCAGAAAGCAATAGAGATGTTTACAGAAAGGTTTGTAAACATCATAGAAAGAGAATTCTCAAACCTTTCAATTCCTTTTGAAAAGGTCGTGATAATAGGCGGCGTTGCTCACTACCTTGACGAGAAGCTGTTTGAGGAACTCGGAAACATTCCCGTTTTCGTTGCGAAGAGTGAACCTGAGTTTCTCAATGTCGAAGGGATGTCGCTGATGATGGGTGGTGGAACGTGCCTTGACCTCGGATACGGCTGGGCAAAATACTGCGTGCCTGGAGGAGAAGATGCTGAAAGACCTTCTGGAGAAGCTGAAGGGTAGGAAAACAGAAGAGGGGGTAGCCCCTGAAGATAAGAAGAAGCAGCTGCAGCTCGTCGTTCTCGTTCTGGTGGCGGTTGCGGGATACGCAGGATACAAAATATATAAGGAAAGGGCGGAGTTCAACTCTTTTAAGCCTCACAACACGGTAGTTGTCCGTCGGGCGTCCGCCCCTTCCCACCATCCTGTTGGGAAGAAGGTAAGTGAAGAAAAAGAGGAGGAGAACGTCGCAAAGGGGGAAAATCCGAAGCGTCCGTCCGTTAACCGTTCCTCTGCTGTCCGTGCCTCTGCAAAGCAGTCTGGCAGGCTGGAGCCTTCAAAAGTTTCACCTGAAAGATCAGCACTGGTGAGAACCACAGCTTCGGTGAAAGAGCAGGCTAAAAAGCCTAAGCCTGTAACGGACGTTTTTACCGGTAAAGACATCAAAATATCGGAACTTGAAAGAGAGAAGAAGATAAAGGAACTCCAGTCTCAGATACTTGAGCTTGAAGTAAAAATGGCTGAGAAAAAAAGAAAACTTGCGGAGCTTCAGGGCAAAGTGGAGAAGAAGGATCAGAACTCAAAGCTTGAAGCTGAGATAAAAGCTTTGAGGCTTGAACTCGAAAGACAGAAGAGGGCTAAATACCCTGCGGTTGCAGTTGAGCCGTTGAACGTGAGGGTTATTTCGGTGATATGTTCCGACTCTACCTGCAAGGCTGTCGTGAGAGAAAAGGGCGCAGAGTTTGTCGTGAAGAAGGGCGACATGCTTCCGGACGGTTCTCTCGTCGTTGCAGTGAAAGAGGACGGCGTGTCTTTCAGCAGGGGCGGGAGGATTTTCTTCAAGCCTGTTGAGCTGATAGTTCCTGTAAAAGTCAATACTGCCAGAATGCCATCAGCAAGACTTTCCAAGCCACCAGTTCCGAAAGGCGTGGAAAAACCCATCTTCCCCTGGAGGTAATATGAGGAAAGTTATCTTCTTTGCTTCAGCAATACTTTTCTCTTTTGGGTGCGCATCACAGCAGAAACCCGTAGCAGTTGCGCCGCCGAAGCCGAAAAAGAAGGATGAGCTCAAAGTTGCCCTTAAGAAGATTGCCGACAGGATGCAGAAACTCCAGGAGCTTGAGCACCGAAGTGACATTTTGCCGGTAAAAGTGGGAGATAAAAAATCAAAGCATCAACAGGTCAAAAAAAACGTTAAAGGAAAAAAAGTTTTAACAGCTAAAAAGAAAACAGAAAAGCTATACACATTCGTGGGAACGAACATGAGTCTTGCTTCGGCAGTCACGTATACGTTCGGCTCTGACTATTCAATCAGCTTCGACGACGGCGTGAACGTAAATGCACCTGTGACTGCGGTTGTGAGAAATCTTCCCGTGAAAGAAGCCTGCAACCAGATAGTCAGGCAGGCTGGATACGTCTGCAGCGTTGACAGAAAGCACCGCATTATCACGGTAAAGTCCGTTGAAGAGGCTTACATACAGCTTCCGGCAGGATTCGAATCATACGTGATAGAAAACGAATTGGGTGGAGACATTCTGAAAGGTTCCCAGTCTTCAACGACCACTATGACTGGGGTTTCCTCAACTACCGGTAGTTCAGGAATATCCTCTGGTTCCAAGGTGTCCTTTAAAAACAAGCTGAAGAAGGAAGACGTCTTGAACTTCTTTAAGAGCTTTCTGACGAATAAAGGGAAGATTCAGATTGACTGGAATACAAACATCCTCTACGTGAGGGACGTCCCAAGCGTCGTTGAGGCGATAAAGAGATACGTTGCGAAGGCAAGGAAGGTCCTAGATAAGCAGGTCTATATAAAGGCAAGGCTTATGCTCGTTTTGACAAGCAAGGATCTTGAAAGTGGCGTTGACTGGCAGAGAATCATCAAGCACGGAACGAACAAGACGTTCGTTCTGAAGATGTCCTCTGCACTCTCAAATCCTGTGTTCTCAATCAGCTACACCGGTGACTTCACAAACGCCATCTTCCAGTTTTTAAGCCAGATAGGAGACGTGAGAGAGATACTTGCTCCTGAGATACGGACTTTGAACCTCGTTCCCGCACTCATAGTCCGCGGTTCAAACGAGCCATACGTCAACTACAACCCGATAGTTTCCTCTTCCGGTCTCGGAACTACCGTAACGATGAACACGCAGATTAGCTTTGCATTTAACGGAATCCAGTTTTATGTAAAGCCTTATGTTCAAAAGGATAAGATATTCCTGACCATACAGCCATCTATCTCTTCCGTTGACGGATACAAAACGTTCACGGATGCAAACGGCAATCCCATCCAAATTCCGAGAACATCTATTACCTCAGAGGTCACAAAGTTAGTCCTGAAGAGCAACTCAACAATCGTCATGGGGGGTCTGGTCTGGGACGGGACGAAGAGGATTTCAACCGGTGTTCCGATACTGGACCAGATACCAATCATGAAGTTGTTGTTTAGGCACAAGCAGGACATCAAAAACCGGGTCTACGTCGTTCTTTCCATTTACGCGAAGGAGGAACAGCTATGAGGAAATTGATTTCGGCTTTCACGATAGCAGTTCTCATGGTTTCCGGTGCTTACGCTGGTGTTGACCAGGTTGTTCAGAAAGTAAGAAAGGAAGCGTATCAGGAAGGGTATAAGAAGGGCTACCAGGACGCAATAGAGCAGAATAAAGAAAAGTGGATAAAAGAGGGTGAAAAAAGGGTCATAAACAGGATAAAGAAGTATGGCGACCTCGTGAACAGGGTCTTTAACTACAAAGTCCTTCTTCAGAAAGGAATAATTCTCCCACCGCAGGTTGCGCTCATCTGCGACGGTGAGGAAGTAACTTCTGACGTTTACAAACCAATGAACTGCTACTACAAGATAGTTGCCCACGCAAGGTTCGTAAAACCCGGGGAAATGACGTTTAAAAGCCTTATAGAAGAAGGCAACGTAGACAGGCTGACTAATAACGTTTCAAGCCCACAGATAATTGATACAGTGTATTTCATCGGTGTTTTCAACTACGATACCGGATTGAGGGTAGTAAGAAAGCTATACGACCTTGGGTTCAGAACGATACAGCGCAACGTGAACGGCAAGCTCGTCGTGGGCGTGTTCCCGACCTCTGCTGACAAGCTTGCGCTGATAAAGTCCGAGTTCCCGGTAAAGAAGATGTCAATCGCAGAGTTTATGAGCTACACGGTTGCGAAAGAGCTTGAGAAGGTTAAACCGATAGGCGAGAAGAAAGTTTCTCTGCCCATTGACGGTCCCAGAACGGGCGTGGCGCTTGTAAATCTGAGGATTAGGGAAATTCCTTCTCGTCGCGGAAAAACTGTCGGGTGGCTCAAGAGAGGAATGAAGGTGAAGATTCTTGGAAGGGAAGGAGGATGGTATCACATCATTGCAAACACTCTTTCGGGCATCAGAGAAGGATACGTTTCGGCCAGTTATATAAAGGTGGAGGACTGATTTTATGCTCGTTGTTTACGTTGACGGACAGGTAATTGAAGACCCTAACGTTTCTCCAAAAACTGCGCTTGTTCTGACAACTGAGAACGCTATTAAGAATGAATTTCAGAGTGTTTTCGCAGGCGTTTTCGGCATGCCTGTTTACGGGGTGTATGACCTTGCAAAGGTGCTGAAAGAAGGGGAATACCTGCGCATTGCGGAAAAAAGCGTTCAAAGGATTGAATCCGACTTTGGACCGACGTTCCAGGTTGACGAACTGGAACCCGAGGGACCCTGGAAAAAAGTTGAGGTTGAAGACATCCTGCCACGGCTCGTTCCCGAAGCCGAGATACCGGCAAATGAAGTCTTTGAGAGGCTCGGTATAGAAAGGCTCGATAGAAAACAGATTAAAACAACCAGTTTGTTTCTCATGGCTGCAGTTCTCGTTTTTACAGCCGGATACTTCTACCTGAACAGTAAAGCATCGAGTGTGGAAAGAGAAGTTGACGGGCTGCAAGCTCAGGTTGCAGCGCTCAAGCAGAAACTTTCCAACTTTAAAAGCAGGCTATACGCCCTAAAGGATTCATCTTTCAGTCAGGCTTTATCGGAAATAGAAAAGCTTGAAGAAATTCCGTTCGTTAAAGTCCTGAAGCTTGAATATGAAAAGGGAATAGGTCTCAACTTCAAAGGTCTCGTTAATTACTGGAACTATGGGGAAGCAGTAAAGGTGTGCAGGCAGATGAAGAACTGCAGAATTAACTACTATGGTGGAGAAGACTACTATGAGGTTATTCTCGGTAAAGGCAAAAGGTAAGACTTACACCACCGCCGACCTGTTTGCAGTTCTCCTTGAAAGAAAAGGGAAACTCAGATTGATTGAGCTTCTAATTGTTGCAGTTGTAGCTCTCGGGACTTTCATGGTTATCCACTCTTACGGAAAAATCAAAAAGTTAGAGGGTCAGCTTATCTATGAAAAGGCGAGACTGGCGAACGAAAAAGAAAAGCTTGAGCGCGACATCGCAAAGCTGAGGAAGACCAGGTCCCTTCCTATTCCAACCATCAACCAACTTCTACTCTCAATAAAGAGGCTTGAGAATCAATACGACTTGATACCAATAAAGAGGGTGTCAAGGACGGCGAGGTTTACGATAGAAGGAATGTCCTTGAGGGGCGTTCTCCTTGACACCAGTTACAAGTATTCCGACGGAACAAAGCTTAAGCAGTTCCTGAAAAAGCTAGACGCCGGCTGGAGAGAGGTCGTTTATCTGAAAACGTCCGGGGACAACGCGGAGGTCAGAATTGTTGCAGCAGTCAGATAGAGAGCTTGCAAAAAGAGTCGTCAGGGAAATGACGACAGACCTCAAAAAAATTACCTTCCTTGACAGACTCATTGACGCATACAGGCTTAGAAACAACGAGGATATTGTTCCCTTTCTTCTTCGCTTCTTCCCCTCAATTGAGCTCGCACAGGCAATTGCGAAGGTAACCGGAAGGAAGTTTAAGAGGTTCATACCCGAAGAAGAGATAAGAAACGGAAAGTGGATTAGCGGTAGCGGGTTTATAGCAAAAGAGGACATGAGCGTCGTATATACCTTTTATCTTGACAGAGAAAAGGTCCTGAGATCCGTTGCCTCAAAGACGGGACAGTATAGGAGGAATTTAAACATAGTCCAGATTTCTGCACTGTCTTACCAGAGCATCTTAAACCTTCTCAGGACTATTGAGCTTGAGGAACTTGAGAAAACAGTTAACGACCTCATTCCCCAACTTGGGAAGGCCGAGAAAGCATACAAGCTGATACTTGAACAGGCAATTTATAGAGGCGCTTCCGATATACACTTTGAGTTTACGGGAAATATGGGAATAGTCAGAATCAGAGTGGCAGGAACTCTTGAACCGCTGATTTTCCTACATCCGGACAACTACAGAAGTCTGGTTCACAATTACATAGCGAATCTCATTTTAAGTAACCCTCTCAACGATACACCGGAAGTTTACGACGGTAGAGGCTCGTTTACGACCGCCACGGGCGAAGAGATGGACCTGAGATTTGCCTTTGCACCGGCATCTCCCCACGATAAAACAAACTACCGCCTCGTGATAAGAGTTCTGCGAAAAAATTCTTCTTTATTCTACTCGCTTGAAAGTCTCGGTCTTTCAAAGGTTGAGAGGGATTATCTTGAAGTGGCGCTAAAGACCTCAAGCGGTCTCATCATCACGTCGGGACCTACGAGTTCTGGAAAAACAACCACCCTCTACGGTTTGCTTCAGAACATCGACTGGGGCAGGAAAGTGGTAACGATAGAGGACCCAGTTGAATTTTCAAACCCCTTCATCTGGACGCAACATCAAATTGGAAAATCCCTTAAGTTTGCCGACTTTAAAAGGATAGTTCTACGTGAAGATCCAGACGTGATACTTGTGGGTGAAGTAAGGGACGAGGAAACCGCGCGGGTTCTCGTTGAAATGGCAAACACCGGACACCTTACCCTTTCAACGATACACGCAAACAACAGCCTTGACCTCATAAAGAGGCTCTCGGACTTAGGTGTCAGCGAAATGGAGATAAGGCAGTTTGGACTCCTGTTCATGGCGCAAAGGCTTTTGAGAAAGTCCTGTCCCCACTGCAGATACGAGAGGGAACTGACCGAAGCGGAAGCAAAGCTCTTGGGAGTTGAAAAGAGAAAGGTTATGGACAACAGGGGTTGCGAGAAGTGCGGCGGAACAGGAACGGTTAAGCAGAGAGTCATGATACTTGAGATGCTTCCTGTTCTTGATGAAGAGGTTAGAAAGCTCGTTGAGAGCGGAAAGAGCTATTCCGAAATTTTTGCTTCCATTTCGGTTGAGCCGATGTCTCAGAAAGCACTGAGGCTGAACGAAAGAGAAGAAGTTTCAATTTCGGAAATTGTTGACAAGCTGAGGGCGTGATGAATATAAAGGAAGTGAAAGCTATAGAAGACTTCGTTCAGGTGGTTCTTGCGGGCGTCAGGTCGCAACTTCCCCTCGTGCGCTCAATAGAGTTTGCCCTTTCGAGCGTTGACAACTGCATAAAAGACAGAGTTCGCAGGGTGAAGTTTCTGGTTGAAAACAGTGGAACACCTTTCATAGAAGCCTGCATTCGGGCAGGCTTTCCGTCCCAGTTCTTTTCCCTTGCAAAGACCTTTGAAGATGAGGGAAATCTTGAGAAGGGTCTAGAGGCCGTTTTGAGGTCCCTTGAGGTTGAAAGCAAAATAGACGATATGATGAGTCAAATAGACAGGGAAATATATCAGCTACTGTTTGCGGTTGGAGTGGCGCTCTTTGTGGCTTTCTTTTTCTACATACCGACGGTCGTTTCAAACATCCTTGCAAACCTCCCTGGCGTGAGCGAAGACCCCATTTTGGGGTTCGCTCTGAAGCTCAAGGATGTCAAACCTGGAGATGGTATCCCTTTTGCCGTTGCATACGTTCTGTTGCTATTGGCTGACTACAAGTTTCTCTTTCACAGGAAGCTGCTTGTTCTACTTCCCTCGTATAAGAAACTGCAGAGCATAAACGACAAGATAGTTATTCTGTCCGCCCTTGAAAACAGTATGGAATACGTTGAAACTGTCTTAAGGCTTGGGAAAGTTTTCGGAAGTAAATATCGGATGGACAAGATTGCGAAGTTTTTCCCCGAAATGAGTTTTAGGGCTTTCAACTTCTGCACCTTGTTTTCCCCCAACGAGAGGGAGCAGCTCATTGCTGCCGGTGAAGGTGCACTTTCTTCCGTCTTCAGCTTCATGAGGAAGCGCTACGAAAAAGAAAGAGAAAAGACTTTTAGCGCCGTCAAGTCGCAGGTTGAGTGGATAAAGCTCGCTTTTATAGCCTGCGTCCTGCTACTTATAGGAATGATTCCAGTATTCGTTATGAAGAAAATGCTCGAATACGTTTAAAAAACTTTCTTTATAGGAGGTGAATATGAAAAGGCGTGAGTTTCTGGAAAGAGTAAGGAAGGATCCGCTTCTGGTGAAGGCACTGAAAGCTGCCCTGGATTCTAAAGAAGACGTGAGGAAGAAAATCAAGGACCTATATCCGGATGCCGACGAGGAACTACTTTCACAATCAAACAGTTATTTCCTTTTCGCAGCAATAAAGTTAGTTGAGGAGGTGTAACATGAGGAGAAGTGCTTTTATCAGCACAGAGCTGATTGTCGTGCTTTCGGTGCTTCTGGTCATTGTTGGGGGTATCATTGCCTCAGGTTTGTTTTCTAAGAAAAACGTGTTTGCACTCTTGAAAACGTTTGACGCCGTTGCAACAGCCCAGACGGCGATGAACTCTGACACGGGATACTACGCCGGTGAGAGCGATGCGGTTCCGTTTCCTGATGCTCTACTTAACCCGTCTTCCATTACTGATTCCACGATAAGACAAAGGTGGAGAGGTCCTTACCTCAAGACAGTTCCAACGTGTCCATATGCCAACTGCGCTATAGATGTTGATTTTACAACCGGAGCTGCTACCAACCCAGGCGAAATCTATCAATACTTTATTACTGCTACGAACGTTCCACTTGAAGATGCCCTCGAGCTGTCAAGGAAAGAGAACGGCGACAGCAGGGTTAGTGAATGCACCGAGTCAAACATTGCAAACGTCGTTACCGGCAGTCAGAAGCCCTGTGCAGTTTACCTATCTACAACGACAGGCGGAAGAAACACGAAAGTTACCGTTTACTACACCTTTGCAAGCGGAACCTACTAAAAGAGGAAGCCCGAAAGGGCTTCCTGAAATCCCCTAAGGAGGGAAGGAAGTGGGCGTGAATGAGCTGCTGAAAGAATTGTGCGAGAAATATCCCGGTGCTTCTGACATTATACTCAAACCCGATGAGGTGGCGGTTATATCATCTAAAGAAGTAATTGAGAAGAGGAGAGGGGATTTTTCGGAATTGGTGGAGGAAGTCGTCTTTTCTTTACCGGACAGAAGTAGCGATGTTGACACGAGCTGGAAAGCAGGGGACCTTCGCTTCCGTTTAAACGTCGCAAAATACGGCGGAAGAAACTACTGCTGCACATTCCGCTGGCTGAAGCCGGTTATTTGGAAACTGTCTGACTATATGATAGAGGAAAGTATTATAGAAAAGGTATTTTCGCGCATAAGAGCCAAGAAAGGTGGTCTAGTTCTCGTTATAGGTCCTACTGGTTCTGGTAAATCTTCTGTTATGGCTGCATTTCTAAACCAGCTTCTTGAAGAAATGCCAGTAAATGTCGTAACGATAGAAGACCCGGTTGAGTATCACCTCAACGAAGGGAAGGGATTAGTCCTTCAAAGAGAAGTAGGCACGGATACACCTTCTTTTGCGAGGGGATTGAAGAGCGCCCTCAGGGAAAACCCGAACATCATATTTGTAGGTGAGGTTCGGGACGAAGAAACAGTTGACCTGCTTACTCAGGCTGCGGATACGGGACACGTTTGTTTCGCGACGCTTCATACATCATCGGCAAAGGACACGATGGAAAGGCTGATGGGAATGCTTCCGCCCGAAAAGCAACAATTCACCTTGCAGGTTCTTGCAAGAAACCTCATCGGCGTTTTAGGTCTTAGAATGTTTGACGTCGGCGGCAGGAAAGTTCTCGTTCACGAATTCTTGAACGCCGAAGATCCAACCGTAAAAAGCCTCATACTGAAGGCTCAGTTTTCACAGATTTCAACTTACATGAACAATATAGATAAGGGACACGTGCCGTTTGAGTTCACAGTTGCGAAGCTCGTAAAGAGTGGACTGATACCTGAAGATAAAGTCCAAGAACTTGGGTATGACAAGTCCAGGGTTATGATGTATAAAGCGAGGTTGAAATGAGAGACTTAATCAGTGTAGTTGCCGAGAAAACGGGAATCAGCAAGAAAAAGGTTAAGCTGGTTGTAGATACCACCTTTGAAGAGATAAAGAGGGAAATCAGGAAGAACGGCAGGGTAACCGTAAGGGGTTTCGGACGGTTTTATGTGGTCAGGCTAAAAAGTAGAAGGTATAAACATCCTGAAACCGGTGAAATGAAGGTATCACCTTCCAGAAAAACCGTTCGTTTTCACCCTTCAAGGAAACTCGTTTTAAGTATAAATACTTAATATAAATACTTAATGATGTTACTTAAATATTACACGTAACACTACATATAGAATAAGGATACGGAAAAGTCTTGACATTTTCGACCGGAATTCTTAGATTAAAGATAACCCCCTAGAACCTTTACACCGTTTCAGTTCTTTCTCAATGACTGCCCACAAGCCCCGTTTCGGGGCTTATTTTTTTACCGCGTTCTCTCTGTCATAGACAATGACCAGAAAGTTGCCGCCTACTTTAATCTCGGTATCCGGGTGTTTCTCCAGGAAGCGGTTAACTTCCTGTTCAACCTCTTCGGGCGTTTCGCCTGAAAGGCCTGAGATTTTAAAAATTTTCACCTTCACGAAATTCCCCCTCTATGTAAACGGTCGGAACTCTTACAAATCTACCGTTTACATACTCATACGTGCAGCTGCCTACTCTGTAAAACCACCTCACTTTGCCGGTAAGCTCTGATGAAAGCTTGTTCTTCATCTCCTCATATTTCTCTTTCTCTGCACACTTCCCATTGTCTTTTACTATCACATAGGTTTCGTCTTCGCTTTTATGAATTTTCACATCCACGCACATACTCTCCTCCTTCCACTTTCAATCCTCTGCTTTCTGCTTCCGCAGTTAATTTTTCCCTTGCCCGTTCATATCTGTCCTTTACCCTGTCTATCCAGTCGGGAGTCATTTCCCCGGGATTTACGGGTATATACAGAGGCTTCTCATACACGTGAACTTGCGAGCGTGACCTTGAAGTTGCCTTCAGGACGGGAACCAGGTAACCGTCGCAGTTCTTTATTTCAAGCTTTACCCTTACCTTTCCTTCACAGCATTCAAGAAAATCTTCCAGATTTATGTGCCTGACGCCGTATGAGGATGCAAGCAGTATTTCAGGTTTCCTAAACGCAAGGCGAAGAAGAGTGGATTTATCCACGCCAAGTTCTTCCGAAAGCCGTTCAAGAACCTGCAAATCTTCTTTGTCAAGTCGCACGTAAATCGGTTTCATTTTAACCCCCTTTACCTCAATTTAGGGGTGTTGATTTGAATTGTCAAGTTTTCCTTTACG
>CAZAKL010000002.1:0-69958 GCA_964486025.1 uncultured archaeon | reverse complement strand
GCGGCTGGAGCAGGGAGAGATATTCACAAAGAGAAGGGAGTGGCTGAGCACGCTGAGAGCCGCCGAAGAGCGCATAAAGAGGCATCTGGAGGAACACGGTGGCTCAAGGTTTCCAGAGGCAGGATACAGAACATGGAAGTACCTGCGAGAAAGGGAAGGAGAGACTCACAAAACACCTGAAGACATCGTGGCATCGGCGAGGAAACTCGAAGAACTCATCGCGTGGAAACCGAAACGGATGCCCGGTGAAAAGGAACTGGAGCAGCTGGCCATTGCCTACGGTGCAATGCGGGAGGTCAGAGAAGCTCTGGAACGGGCGGATGGGAAGACAATCTTCCGTTGGTATCTCGAGAGGAAGCCGTTTCTAGACTACCTCGGACCGCTCATCGTTCTTGAGGCGAAGAAAAGGGGCCTCGACCCGAGAAGGGTGGCGGAAGAAGTAATGAAGATATGGGAGTAGGTCACTTCTTCTCCTTCCTTGCCTTCACCCAGGATTCCAGGAGTTCAATGGGCAGGACGAAGAATATCTTCTGGCTGGGGTCCTTGGATATGTCGTTGATGGTCTGTAATGTCCTCAACGTCAGGCCCCCGGGCGTGGTGGCAAGTATCTTGGCTGCCTTCGCGTAGTTCTCCGCGGCGGTGAGCTCTCCCTCTGCCTTTATGATGACGGCACGCTTCTCACGCTCCGCCTCTGCCTGCACCGCCATCGCTCGCTTCATGTTCTCGGGAAGCGTTATGTCCTGCAGGCGGATCTCGGTGATGTCAATGCCCCACTCGTCCGTCTTGTCGTCCACGATACGTCTAATTTCCTGGGCTATTGCCTCTCGGTTCTCAAGGAGCCCGTCCAGGTCAACGCCGCCTATGACGTCACGGAGCGTCGTCTGAGCGATGGCGGACGTGGCGTATGCATAGTCACGCACCTGTAGGACTGCCTTTGCAGGATCCAGAACACGGTAGAACACAACGCCGTTGACGCGGACGGATACGTTGTCCTTGGTTATGACCTCCTGGGGAGGAATGTCCAGCGTGTGCACACGGAGGTCAACCACGCGCATGCTCTGGACAAGTGGTACTATCACGATTAATCCGGGCCCAACAACGCCGTCGTAGCGTCCCAGTGTGAACAGGACTCCACGCTTGTACTCTGGAAGGATTTTGACTGCCAGAATCACGTAAACCACAAATAACGCAAATATTGTCCAGAACAATGCAGGAGAAACGAAAAGCGATGCAAATGTAATGATTGCAAAAAGCAGGAGCACAATCACAGGCAGCGAAGATGCCTGTCGGGATTCATACGTATCTGAACCCACCATGGAACCACCGGAAGGAAATGGCAATTACGTAGATTTAAATTGATTCCTTTGCCATATACTTCCGTATCGGGTTTTGAGGTGAGACTATGGCAACAGTTTACGATGTCCCCGCAGACGTGCTCATAGAGAGGGTTGCAAAGCGCCTGGAAGAGTTCCCAGAAATTAAGATGCCCGAATGGGCGAAATTCGTCAAGACTGGTCCCCACAAGGAGAGGATTCCCCAGCAGAAGAACTGGTGGTACATACGCGCCGCCAGCATCCTCCGGAGGGTCTACATAGACGGCCCCGTCGGGGTGGCACGGCTAAGGACATACTACGGAGGTAGGAAGAACCGTGGCGTCAAGCCAGAGCACCATGTAGACGCAAGCGGCAAGATTATCAGGACAATCCTCCAGCAGCTGGAGAAGGCTGGTCTTGTGGAGAAAGACGGCCAGAATGGAAGGAAAATATCCAAGAAGGGCCAGTCCCTTCTGGACAAGGAGGCTTCCGCAATCGCAGGGAAGGCAGTAGAGAAAAAGGAAGAGGCGAAGGAGAAGAAGACAGCAAAGAAATCTGAGAAAAAAGCAGAGGAGAAGAAGGAAGAGAAGAAGAGCGGGGCCAAGAAGGGTAAAAAGAAGGAGTGATATTCATGGATGACGCGGAGCTGGAGGCGCTAAGGAGAAAGAAACTACTAGAGTATCAAAGGCGCTTGCAAGAGGAGGAAATGGCACGTCAGCAGCAGATACAGGCTCAGCTCCAGCTCCGCGCGCTCCTCAGAAGGGCACTTGAGCCAGACGCCTTCGAACGGATTGAGCGCGTAAAGCTTGCGAACCCCGAGCTGTACGCGCAGGCCGTCCGATACGTACTTGCGCTTTATCAGTCAGGGCGTCTGCACAGGAAGATAAAAGATTCCGAGCTGAAGGCGCTCCTGCTTAAGCTCCGCCCCCCGAGGCGGGAATCAAAAATAAAGATTATGGATAAGGGGTGAGATTATGGCGAAGCACAAGGACAAGAACTTCAAAATCATGCTCCACTCGGAGCGCGAGAGGCGCAGCAGGGGCCCAATATGGGCGTTCGCCAAGTCTAAGAAGCGCCTCTATCCCCGCGTCGCGCGCGTGCACTGGAGAAGAACAAAGCTTGGCCATATCGTGCGTCGCAAGATGGGAATCATGAAGTAAGGTGAGAGATATGGAGGAGAGAGCATACACAATCCCCCTCAGGGTCGTATACAACAGGGCAGCACGCAAGGAGCGTGCGAAGAGAGCAATGAAGCACATTCGTGAGTTCATCGCACGTCATATGCACGTTGAGCCGGAGAACGTCAAGATTCACACATCCGTCAACGAGGTGGTCTGGCAGCGGGGCATAGAAAAGCCCCCAAGGAAGGTAAAGGTCGTCGCGGTCAAGGACGGGGAAACTGTCTGGGTATACACCCCGGAAGCCCGCGCAGAGATAGAGAAGGCCGAAAAGAAGGCAAAGAGAGCTGTCAGAAAGAAGGCAGAAGAGAAAAAGGAGGAGCGGCAGGTAAAGCAGGAAGAGAAGGAAGAAACGAAGGCAGATAAGACAGAGGAGAAGAAGGAAGAGAATGCAGAGGCGCCTGTAGAGGAGGATAAAGAAGAGAAGAGTGAGCAGGCATGACAATCATAAAGAAGGACATACACAGGAACACCCACGTCGGGCTGTTCATGCTGGCAACGGACAGATTCGTCCTAGTCCCCGAATACCTGGAAGAGGACGAAGTGGAGGAGATTGCGCGCACGCTCAAGGTTGACCCCGTCCCTGCACGTGTGTCCGGCACGTCCCTCATAGGCGTGTTTGCGGCGGGCAACAGCAACGGGGTAATTTTCCCTTACATAGCACGAGAGGACGAGGTAGAGAACCTGAGGGAGCATGGCATCGACGTTCTAATCATTAAGGACGTCCCCACCGCGCTGGGCAACTTAATAGCGGCTAATGACCGCGGTACCATCATTTCGAAGAGCATACGGGCGGAAAATGCCCAAAAAATTGCCGAATTCCTTGGAGTCGAGGAATACAGACATATGAACGTGGCAGGCTCCGAGCTCGCGGGAGCGTCCATCGTTGCAACGAACAGGGGGTTCCTCGCCCACCCGAACACGACTGAGGAGGAGATGAAGGTTCTAAAAGCGGTATTTGGTGCGGAGGGGGCGACGACAACCGTCAACTACGGAGACCCCTTCGTGAGAACCGCCGTCGTTGCAAACTCCCACGGCGTCATAGTGGGCGACGACACTACCCCCGTGGAGCTCATGAGAATAGAGGACATACTGGGGTGATTGCATGTGGAGGTTCACTGGTAGGTACAGGAAGGGCAGGCGCATGGTAAAGTTCACGAAGGTAATCGATGCTGACAGGAAGGAGCGTGCCCTTGAGATTCTGTACTCTGACCTTGGCTCGAAGCATCACGTTAAGCGCTCTCAGATTGTGATTGAATCTGTTGAAGAGGTGAAGGAATGAGATTGGAGGAAGCGCTGAGGGCAATAGACGAGCAAATCTCAGTCCTCTCGGCCATTGTACAGGAGACCGAAGCGACAATAAGCGCTCTGAAGGAGCTCAAGGAAAGGGGGGAGGCGCTAATGCCCGTAGGTGCGGGCATCATGGTGCCGGTAAAGATGAACGGAGAGAAAATCCTCGTCAACGTCGGCGGCAACGTATTCGCAGAGAGGGACATCGACTCCGCAATAGAGCTACTGCAGAAACGCAAGGAGGCTGTGCGTTCCGCCCTCGAGAAAACACGCCAGCAGAGAGTTAAACTGCTGGAGCAGGCAAGACGGGTGCAGCGCTGATGTTCGAGGCGTTCTCGCGGGCGCTGAGGAAGTTCACTGACAGCGTGGCGTCCGCGACAGGAGTGGGCATCACAATACGGGAGGAGCATATAGAGGAGGCCCTGGACGACCTCGAAATATCCCTTCTCCAGGCAGATGTCGCCCTCGAGGTTGTGGAGCGGCTTCGCGAAATTCTGAAGGAAAAGCTCGTCGGAAAAAAAGTATCCGGCAGAAAAGAGATATTGAGCGCCATACGTGACGCACTGGTAGAGCTCCTGAGCGTCCCTGCACCCCGAATTGTTCCGCCAGAGGAAAGACCATTTATACTCCTATTCGTTGGACCAAACGGCGTAGGCAAGACCACAACCATAGCAAAGATTGCCTACCTTCTGAAAGGGCAGGGATACTCCTCTGTCATATCCGCTTCGGATACATTCCGGGCAGGGAGCATAGAGCAAACGGAGGAATGGGCAAGGAGGGTCGGCGTCAGAGTCGTGAAGCACGACTACGGAGCGGACCCTGCGGCTGTCGCATTCGACGCGGTCAAGAGCGCGCGGGCAAGGGGTGATGACTACGTCCTCATAGACACCGCCGGGCGTCAGGAGACGAATGAAAACCTCATGGAGCAACTGAGGAAGATAAAACGTGTCGTAAAGCCCCATATAACGGTATTCGTGGGGGAAGCAATAACGGGGAATGCGCTACTCGAGCAGATACGGAGGTTTGATGAAGAAGTGGGCGTCGACGCGGTTGTTCTGACGAAGCTGGACACGGATGCGCGCGGCGGCTCCGCGTTCACGGCAACCGTCGGTGCGGGAAAGCCCATACTCTTCGTGGGTTTGGGCGAGAGTCCGGACGACCTCAAACCCTTCAATCCCGAGGAGATAGTGGACGCAATACTCGGGCAGGGCGAGCAATAACCCTTATTTAAACCATCCATCACTTTCTTCTGATGCTGGAGAGAATACGAAACGCGTTTCAGATTCTATCAAGGGATGCTGACGTGGACCGAGCTTTAAAGGAGGTCCAGAGGGCACTCATCGCGGCGGACGTCGATGTGGGAGTCGTTGCAAAGCTTGTAAAGGACATAAAAAGTGCAGAGATTCCAAAGGGCGTTCCAAAGTCTAGATACGTTATGAAACTTCTGTATGACCGGCTTGTAGATATTCTCGGGGGAAACAAACGGCCGTTCCCCGTCGTACCGCAAAGAATCATGCTCCTCGGGCTCTACGGTTCTGGAAAGACGACAACCGCTGCGAAATTGGGCCACTGGTTACAGAAGAGGGGGCTTGATGTCATCCTCGTTGCAGCGGATACGCACAGGCCCGCGGCATATGACCAGCTGAAACAGCTGGCAGAGAAGGCAAACCTCAAGTTCTTCGGCATAAGGGGAGAAAAAGACCCCGTAAAAATCGTTGAAGAAGCGTTGAGACAGAAGGCTGATGTGTACATCGTCGACACGGCAGGAAGGACCACGCTGGACGAAGACCTGATACAAGAGATTAAAAGAATCAGGAACGTGCTCATACCCGAGAAGACGCTTCTGGTAATTCCAGCAGACATGGGGCAGGCAGCGGGGCGTGAGGCGGAGCGGTTCAAGGAAGAGGTCGGCGTCGACGGTGTCGTGATAACAAAGATGGACGGGAGCGGAAAGGGCGGTGGGGCACTCTCCGCCTGTGCCATCGCCGGTGTCCCCGTCTATTTCATAGGAACTGGGGAGCATATACGTGATTTTGAGGAATTTGACGCCAACAAGTTCATATCGCGGCTTCTCGGCGTTCCAGACATAGAGAAGCTGGCAGAGATGGCAGAGGAAACCAACGTTAGCATTGAAGACATACTGGAAGGAGAGTACGATATAAACAAATTTTACGCCCAGATTAAGGCCACAAGGGAAATGGGACCCATAGACAAAATACTTGAGATGCTGGGGATATCCTCCATCCCCAAGGAAGTAAAGAAGATGACGGAGGAGAAGTTCAAGAAATACGATGCGATTTACAAGAGTATGACAAAGTATGAGCGCGCGCATCCGGAGGTGCTGAGTGAGCCATCCCGCATACGCAGAATTGCAATGGGCTCGGGAACAAGCGAGGCGGACGTCAGGGAATTTCTGAGAGATTTCAAGCGGTCTGAGAAACTCATGAAGAAGCTAAAGCGCAGGGGCAGCAGGAAAAGGATAGAAAAAATGCTCGCTTCGGGAAACCTGCCGGGGGCGTTCAAGTGAGGCTATTCTGGGCTATAATGGAGGGGCGGACAGACGCAGACTGGTCGCTAAACGGCCTCCCGAACGCGGGACGAATGGACGAAGCAGCGAGAATCGTAAACATGGCGTTCTGGCTGTCCCACGACATAAGGCGGGACGTTGTTCTGTACATCACGTTCACGGGGCCGTCAGACCCGCCGAAGACAGTAAAGTTTGTGGGGGGAGAGCTGAGGAAAACATCCCCGGACGAGAGAAGCGTAGCTGCAATAATAAGAAAGGCGCTGGGGGAGAGCACAACCAAAGAGTGGAAACGAGTTCATTACGGCGTTTACGTATCCAAGAAAGGTGTGGAAGAAATTCTGAAGGAAGTTTCAGTTCCTGTGGTTGTCCTCGATGAGAATGGAGAGAGAGGTAAAGTCAGGGAGAACGTCATGTACGTTGTAGGGGGGCCATACGGCATACCAGAGGCGGAAAGAGAGAAATTTGAGAAATTCCCCAAGCTAAGAATCGGTTCCAGGATTTACACCGCATCGCAGACTGTCTGTGCAATAAACCTCTTGCTGGACGGTGTCTGCGAATGATTCCGGAGGACGTGGTGGAGAGAGCAAAGTTGCTCGTCGAAAGATATCCTGTGTGCGACCACTGTCTGGGCAGGGCGTTTCTCGAAGTGGACGGAAAGGACAACGCAGAGAGGGGCAGAAAAATACGGGAGGCGCTCGGCGCAAAGGAAGTCCCGCCGGAGAAATGCTACTTCTGCATGGGCATATTCGCAAAACTGGACGAATATGTGTCCGCGGCTGAAAGGGAGATGCGAGGATACGTCTTCAAAACATTCAGGGTCGGCTCGCGCGTATCCAAGGAAATAATAAGGCGGGAAGAAGAGCTCTGGGAGGTTGTGGGTGTCAAAAACACGGAAACCATAAAGAAGCACATAAACAGAGAGGTGGGCAAAGCACTGCGTAAGAAAACGGGCAAGGAATACGATGCAGAGAGCCCGGACGTTGACGTAATCGTCGATACAGAGGCAGGAAAAGTTTATGTGAAGTCCAATCCCCTCTACCTCTACGGCCGCTACAGAAAGTACGCGGAGATGCCACAGAGCAAGTGGCCCTGCCGCTACTGCGGAGGAAGGGGCTGCGAGAAATGCGATTACACCGGACGGCAGTGGAGAGAGAGCGTTGAATACTATATGGCTGATGTGCTCCTCGGCGTGACCATGGGGAAGGAAACGAAGCTCCACGCAGCGGGAAGGGAAGACATAGATGCACGGATGCTGGGAAGCGGGCGCCCGTTTGTAATTGAAGTTGTAGAGCCTAGAATACGCTACGACGACTGGGAGTGGGTGAGGGAAGAGATAAACAAGCATGGAGCAGGTAAGATGGAGGTGCTCTGCCTTAAACCGTCGGACAGGAAAACGGCGAGGGCACTCAAGTCATCTGCATTCCCGAAAACATACAGGGCATTCGTTGAGTGCGAAAAACCCGTATCGAAGGAAGACTTGGGGCGATTAAAAGAGCTGGAGGGCAGAACAATTTTTCAGAGGACGCCCAGACGTGTATCCCACCGCCGTGCAGATTTGCTCCGCAAGAAAAAGGTAATATACATAACGGGCGAGTGGCAGGACGAGCACCACATAATATTATACATAACCACGGAGTCCGGTCTCTACATCAAGGAGCTCGTCAGCGGGGATGACGGACGGACAAAACCATCCGTTTCCGAGATTCTGGGCGTACCCTGCAGGGTAACCCAGCTCGACGTAATGGAGATACACGGGGGAGAGGAATGTTAGACGTGGTTGCAATCGTCGGTGCGTCGGCTGTGGCAGCAATCATCGACGCGTACACGGGAGAGATTCCCGAATGGCTAACAATTCCCCTCATATTCCTCGGGCTTGCATATGCCTGGTTTTCAGGGTTCTTCTGGACCGCCCTCCTCGTTTCGGTGGCTACGCTGGGAATCGGGTACCTGCTCTACTACACAGGCGAGCTGGGAGGCGGCGACGTCCTCCTACTGGCGGGAATAGCCGCGTGGAAGCCATTCATAGGCGTTGCCGGGTTCTCTGTGCCATCGCCCCTTCCAATCCTCGTACTCGGCCTCATTCTCTCATCCATCTTCTTCTCCGTATACTACTCGCTCTACCTCGGGAGGAAACTATGGTGGCTTCGGATTGTCCCCGTACCCTACGCCTTCACTCCCCCCCTTCTGGCAGGAGTCTACGGCTCTATTGTAACGGCGTACCTTGGACAGAGATACAGGGAAGAGCTCTTCGTCAGGGAAAGGAAAGTGGAAGACCTGGTTCCAGAGGACGTGCTTGCAGAGCCTGTGGACGCCCTTCCGCCCGGAAAGAAGGTGCTTGAGAAAAAGGATATAGAGCTGCTGAAGGAGAAGGGCGTGGAAACCGTGAAGGTACTTGACAATCTCCCCCGCTTCGGCCCCTTCATACTCCTTGCACTACTCCTTCTCCTCTACCTTGAAGCCAATCCCTCTGAGGCGTACAGATACGCTACGCCCCTCTTCTTTCTGAACGTCGGCTGAAATGCCCAGAAACTGCTCAACGACCCAGAGGTTCGTCACGAGATGCATTGTCGCTTCTGTGGCCCTAATATGAGACTCCCCGTCCGCTATAGCCATGTACGGTATGAGCTGGTCAGCCATGTGCATATCCACGGGCCTCCTCGCGTCGAGCTGATGTATGAGATAGTTTGCTGCCCTCTTACCCACAACCTCTGCAAGAACGCCCTTCGCACCAAGGGATGACGCGCCTACAGCCATATTCTCCGTCCAGAGCGTTATTCCGGAACCGGGACAGAGAACTTCCGAACGGGAGTATGTCACCACGTCGATGTCAGCTTCGTAGCCCGTCCCCTCGAGACGTTTCGCAGCCGCCTCCGCCTGCCGTCTGGCAACGTGCTCTGGAAGAGCACCCGCATGGGATATGCCCTTTATGACAGACGGCTCCTCAAAGCGCTCCAAGCGTATTGGAGAAAGATGCGAGACTGGCTGGATGCTGACAATCACCTCTCCGCCGCCCTTTGGATAGTAACCCCTCCGCTTCAGGCGAACAGATATGGCTGCCCCCATGCGAGACACCCACGGAACAAAGACGCGGGCAAAGTAGTCATACGTGGGGGCATGCTCCACATCGGTTCCGCCGATTATACGTAAAGTCGAAGGCTCAGGAGCAAACAGGAGCGGAGGGATAAGACATTGGAGGATAAGCGTTATGGAGCCGGCAGTTCCAATATTTATCGTATAATTTCCCGCCCGCACATGTCCGGGAATGAATTCAAGTTCCGTAGAATCAAGAGCGGCGCCCTTCACCCTTGCATTGGTTATCCTCTGGAGCGCCTGGACACACGCAAGGTGCTGCGGCTGCAGACCGGGACGAGGCCGGCGGGCGCGAATCTTCGTCACGCGAATTGGCTTTCCGAGAAGTGCAGAGAACGCGAGGGAAGTGCGCAGAACCTGTCCGCCACCCTCACCGTACGAACCATCGATTGTGAGAACTTCGTCCATAAAATAATATGGAAAAACGTTTAGAAAACACGTTCCTCTGCTTTTATTGCCTCGACGAATGACCGCACTGTTCGCTCGACATCCCCCGTATTCTCGAGAGCGGTGCCGGTAACTATAACGTCCGCACCTGCCCGCACCTTCCGGGCCGCAGTCTCCGGGTCTCTAATCCCTCCACCCACAATGAGCGGCAACTCCCTGTCAAGTGCCTTCCTCGCAGCCATGATTAGGCGGTCATCCACGGGGTACGCCGCACCCGAGCCGGCCTCGAGGTAAACGAACCTGTAGCCTATAAAGCGGGCGGAGAGGGCATAGGCGTACGTGATGGACGGCTTTCGGACGGGGAGCGGACGTGCATCGCCAACCCACCCTGCAGCAGTCTCTCCCCCCGGCTCAGTTATGAGGTACGCCGTGGGGATGACCTCCAGCCCCCAGCGCCTTATTATGGGGGCAGAGAGGGCCTGAACCCCGGAGATATAGTAAGGATTTCTCGAGTTAAGGAGGGAGAGGTAAAGAATGGCATCAGCGAAGGGGGATATGCCAGAAATATCCCCGGGGAAAAGAATAACAGGTATTTTCACCGCGCTATGTATGTCCTTAACGGTCTCGTCGAGGAGTTCCCCCTGCACACCGACCGTTCCGCCAACGAGGATTGCGTCCGTCCCCGCATCCTCTGCGGCGGCGGCGAAACGGGCAGCGTTCTCGTATCCGATTTCATCCGGGTCTATAAGGGAAAAATGAAGTGCCTCTTTTTCCATCTTCTTCCTCAAATCCTCGTAAACGCCCATCAAATCACCCCTGTAGCGCGAAGAGCGTTCTCTGCCATTTTCTCATCCACCTTGAGACGGTGAAGAATGGTATATCTGTCCCTCAACGTCCGGGCAATGGCGACAGCCCTTATCATCATCTCCTCCGGAATTCCAAGGGCTTCGGCAGTCGTCGGCGCACCGATATCCTCCAAATACTTCCTTATCCTCTCCCAGTCCCTGCCCTGAAAGTACGCGGCAATGATGGTGCCCACACCGACCTGAAGGCCGTGGGGACCCTTGCGCCCGCGCAAATAGTCGAGAGCATGGGATATAAGGTGCTCCGAGCCAGAGGCGGGACGTGACGAGTGCTGAATACCCATAACTATGCCGTTCGTTACCAGCGCCTCCATGAGGACATTTATACCCTCGTACGTTTTCCGCGCAATGGCCCGTCTGAATCTAACGACGTGCTTGAAAGTGAGGCGGGCGAGAGAGGCGGAGTAATCCCCGAAATACTCACCCACGTCCACGTGCGCCAGCCACCAGTCGTAAACAGATGTGTACTTCCCTATAACGTCCCCAAAACCCGACTGAACAAACACGTCGGGAGCGTTGACGAGAACATCTGGGTCTATAAGCACGTAGTGGGGCGGCCGGAAGTACTGGGAATACGGTTTGCCCGAGTCAGAAAGGGAAATCATGGGGGACGCGATGCCATCGTGCGAGGGAATGGTGGGAACAGACACGACGGGGATGTTCCTCCTCCAGCCCACAAACTTGGCAATGTCTATGTTCTTCCCGCCACCGAGCCCCACAACGACGTCATGTCCCTCTGACGCCCTAACGGCTGCCTCCGCGTATTGCATTGTAGCCTCAACAGCATCGAAGTACTCCGCGCCCTCTGGAAGAAACTGCTCCCTTGTAAAATGGTTAACCACGTAAAGGGGCTGCTCAAAGCCGAGGGAAAGCAAATAGTCATTCAGCTCGGATACGATACCGGGGCGCGTAACGATGCGGGCAGGAAGGTCTATCTCTCTCTGATTCACGGCAGAATAAGGAGAAATGAATTTAATAAGGGGTTACGCTCGCCGACGATTGCCGAGAATCATGCCCAGAAATCAGCCAGCGTCTTCTGTTCCTTGCCCTCACTCTCAAAGACAGACTTTATTTCCTTCTCCAAGATGAGTAAACGCTGCTTCGTGTAATCCGTCAGACCGTAACGCTCCACCACGTGCTTGGAAACCTCAAGATACTTCTCAACGCTACCGCGTGAAACTGTGAGGACGAGGCGGCCACCACATTTCCTGCATACACCGCGGAGCGGGACACGCCTGTACTTTGCATTGCACTTAACGCAGCGGAACTCCTGGCGGCCAAATGCGCGGGCGTTCCCCATGATGTCCTTGAGGAAGTGATAAACGAGGACTCTCTCGGCAGCGTCGGCGTTATCCACTGCCGCTATTTTACTCTGCACCTCTAACTGCGTCTCTATCTTCTCAATCATGTTATTCAGACGCGAGTACGCTGTGTGCTCGGGACCTGCATCGAAGCGGCTCGTATGGTGGGAGAAAACAAACTCACGGAACTGCTCGGGCGTGCCAACAATCTTGTCCACAATGGGGAGGTCCACCTCCCCCGCATCCTTCCTCTGTAACGTGGCCTCGTAGAACTCCAGGGGATACCTTGCGTCATACTCCATCTCGAATACCTCGTCGTCCACCTCCGCGGGGTTGAGGATAACCGTGACGACAAGGGGTGCGTCCATCTTTCCACCGCGCTTTTCGGGCAGATACTCCACGGAGAAGTTGAGGAGCGCATCAAGAAGAAGTATGTACGCGTCCTCATCACCGTCCGCGTTTCTCCTCCTTGCAAGCATGTAGTATGGGTGGCAGTACTGCGCGTGCGCCCGCGTAAACCCAATTATCCGCCCGAGAATGCCTGCAGATGTGTGCGGAGCAAGGCCTATGACGAGAACGCCTGCAAGGTCCTCCTTTTTCCTGACGTTGTAGTACGGCGGCAGGTGGTAGAAGCTAACGAGAAGGTCATCCACAAACTGGCAGGCGCGGACCAGATAGTCTGCCACCTTATCCGAGATGATAACGTCGGAGGGGAATAGCTCAACAATCTGGTCATCCCGCTCGAGGGGGTTTCCATATATATCCTTCGTGTACCCGAGCTCCCTCAGCTTCTTGACAGATACGCCTATCTCAAAGGGGCGGAAGTGCGTGAGCGGAAGGTTGGACAGGTCAACACGGATTGTTCCATCCTTGAACACGTAAACGTCATGCTTCGCACGGAGAAGCGCCTTCTCAAGCCGCTCGGGCGTGCGCGTGGGGTTCGTGATGCCTATGACTCCCTTTATTGTCTCGGGGGGGCGCGGCATGCCAATGTTCTCCATGGCTGCCCTGAGCAAATCCCCCACTGGAAACTTCATCAGCATGTACGGCTTTGTCTTCGCACCGCAGTTCCTGCAGATGTCCTCGTCCGCCTCCGCCACCCGCCCACACTTGGGGCACCATCTCTTCTGCACCGTCCTTTCCCCGCAGAATGGACAGCGTCTGTATGGAACGAACCTATCACAGCGCGGGCAGTAGTACGCTGCAACCTCCACCTCCGGCATCTCGTGGGCAGCCTTGTTTATGAGACGCTGGGAGCCACCTGCATTGCCGACGGGGAACAGGCCGTGGGGCGGAGGGCTCATCTTACGCGGTTTTGCGGCCTCAGGGCGGGCCATACGCACACCTATAAACGTCCCCGCCTTGTCACGTATCTCAACGCCGGATATCCTGGAAAGTTTTGCCAGAACATCGCCCTCCGCGCGTTCAAAGTCCTGAAGGGCAGAGGGGTTGAAGAAGCCAAAGGTGAGAAGGAAGGGATAAACGTATGGCTCTGTGAGGACAATCCTTCCATCCCTGAATATGTGGGGGACACCACAGTTTTCCAAGAGCTCTTTTACGGACGGCTCAAGGTGCGCCTCAACAATCTTGCCGTCGCTCCTTTGCACCTCCGCCCGCTTCACAGCGGATATAATCCTTTCTGCGTCTTCCTCCGACAGGATGCGATAGTAATGAATGTACTTGGGGTGCAATGGCACGCCCGCCTTCTGTGAAATCTTAACGGCCTCGTAGGGGCCGACGTTGAATGGATTATCCACGTACTTCCTGAACTCCTGAGGTGCCTCGCCGTTTTCTATCTTCCGCTCAAGCTCGCGGGCCCACCACTCCTCGACGTAGCCAGAGGGAACGAGCTTTTCCCCTGCCTTGCGGAAGTCACCGTACGCAATGAGTGCGTCTCCGAGGAAAAGAATCTTTTTCACGCGGTCCCGGATTCTGTACGCCGTTTCGACGTCCTCGACCTTGATTACGTCTCCATTATCAAGGAGGACGATGGGCCCCTCTATACCATCAACAGGAACGGCGCCCATCGCCTTTCCGGGAAGTTCCCGCTTCAGCTGAGTTCCCGTCGCTATGAACTCGCCCGTAAGTACCATGGTGGCAGGGTGAACACCGGAGGCCATGACGCCTACGTTCCTGGCGCGCCCGTAACGAACACGGAACCCGCCCCAGCGTCCGGGATAGGAGAAAACGGGCCTGCCCGCCACGAGACCTTCGAGATACACTGCAAGGGATGAACCGCCCCCCTCCGCCTTGTGGTGCTTCTTCGCCTCGAGAACCCAGTCCCAGTCCAGACCGAGCTTCTTGGCAATCTTCGCTATCTTTTTCGCCTTGAGGAGGAGGGACTCACCGACCGCTATGGCAAGACCTCCACGAACGCGGTTCGGCAGCCCGGGCATGTCGCGGTTGGCAGAAACTTCGAAGTCCTCTGTTGGCTCACCGTCCGGGCGGACAGGTATATTATCGTAGACTATTTCGAGCTCCCCCTTGGAAGGACGGTACTGACGGGAGTAAACACGGAAGTATAATGATGTTTCCTCCACCCATCTTACCTTTTCCTTCTCGGTGGGTTTCCACCTGTCCAGACCGACCTTCCGGCGCAGGTAATCTGCAAGAACAAGGGCGAGGGCAGCAGCGGTACCGCCGGCCGAGCGAATGGGTCCCGCGAAGCCGACCGATATGTATCTACTCCCGTCTGCGTTTTCAAGCACCTTGACGTCCGTAATGCCCTCTATGGGGGCGACCACGACCGCATCAGTGTATATGAGGAGAGCCGCCTTCAACGCGTACTCCAAACGCTCGTCGAGGGAAGAGAAAGAGCCAAGCTTCCCGTCCACGATTTCCTCCATGAGACGAACGGAGGTCATGAACTTGTCTCCGATTTCGGCCACGAGCTCCTCATACCGCTTGGCAAGACCTGGAACGCCAAGAAGGGCCTCTGCACGCTCGGACATGCGGACGGCAGGCTTCACCTCCACCTCATCCGTGGGGTCGAGTCCAAGGGCACGGGCACGCTCCGCTATCTCCCATTCACGCATTGCCTTGTCTATGAGGCGGTCGAAGTACTCCTTTATCTCCGGGCGGCCAATAGGGATGTGGCTGTAGTCAGGCCTTTCCATTGCCGTTCCCCCTGTACGTTATAATCTCGTGGACCTTGTGTGTGCTTAAATCCATGATGGGAATCACTCCCGGTGTCGGAACGTGGCCGTGCTCCAACTGGAAGGGTGTCTGCTCCTGGAAGGTGCCGGAAACGACAAGCTCCACATCCTTGTACCGTCCATAGCCGTTCTTGTGTACGTGGCCCGCCGTGAGCACGTCGGGAACGCGCTCTATGACCATGTAGTCCCTCTTCTCAGGAACGAGTGGATTCTTCAGCCCGTACTGGATGGCAAGCACCCGGTGCTTCAAATACTCCTTCAAAGCCTCCTGCGGCTCCGTGTAGTCAAGGTATGGGATTCTGGATATTGTGTCATCCATGGATGTCCCGTGGTACGTCAGGAACTCCACACCCTCAAGGGAGAAGTAGGACGGGGAGCCAACGAGCGTGACGTTGTCCCTCTCGTAGAGCGGCGCGGCGATATCCTTCGAAAGGGCTGGCTGGGGCTCGAGACGACGAACAGCATCGTGGTTGCCCGGTCCAATGATGACCTCTATGTAGTCGGGTATCTCGTCAAGGTACTTGGCGAAGGCATCGTACTGTTTGTATATATCCTTTATTGCAAGCTCGTCTATCTGTTGAGGGTACACGCCGACACCGTCAACGACATCCCCGTTTACTATGATATACTTCACCGTTCCCGCAAGCTCACGGGATTTCTCATTGCCAACACGTCCGTGCAGCCAGTCAATAAAGCGCTTTACTGCTTTCTCCACGTGCAGGCGGCTACCAACGTGCCAGTCGGAGGTTATGGCAACGGAGAGGGGGACGTCAGCGTAGTGGGGGGTGTGCTCAGAAACGTCTGGCCAGAAGATGTCATGGACAATGAGCATTCCGTTGGATGATACTCGTCCGCGGAGAACAACGACATCATCCGGTAGTAGCGATTCCGCCTTCGCAGCGAGCTTCTTGTCATTCTTGGGAATCACAACGGTTGCATAATCATCCAAATCCTCAACCGTGGCGATAAGGTTGCCCTTTCTGCTTTCTCGAATGTCGTAAACCATTGCGAGAATATCCACTTCCTCCCCCGCAAGCCGCGGCAGGCGGGAGAGGGGCTTCAGGTTCAGACTGGGGCGCCTCTTCAGTATGCTTGCCAGCCGCTCAAAGCGGTCCCTGAAATAGCGAACAAAGTCTTCAACGGTCCCCTCACAGTATGACTTTCCAGTAACGTCGAACTCGTCAAATACCCTTATTCGTCCATCATACTCCTTTGCAAGGGGTTTGAAGCTTGTTTTTTCAACTACAACCTCCTTTCGCTCTTCCTGCTGCTCCGCAGCCTCATTTTCCTCTGTAATCTCCTCTTCTACCTTCTCGCCCGGTTCGCGGGCAAGAATCTCGGAACGCACGAGGTCGGCATCTATGACGAAAACGCCGCGGGAAACAATGGAATCAACAATTTCTCTATAGTCTGCGCGGGTCGAGAGAGCTGCCAGCGCCTCCGGAGTGATTATAACCTTCTTGGAAAGCACGTAACTGAGAATTTCGTCTCGCTGACCCGCCGTAACATCCATCTATAATACGCTGCAACGTTGAAGTAAAAAAGGGGCATTGTAACCGGAAAAGAATATGTAAAAATTAACCCTTAATCTTCTCCCTGTAACTCTCCAGAGCGCCCATAATCTGCCAGACCTGCGTTCTGGTGTGCATGGGCATGTTTATGTCGTTGCTCGCCTCATCGAGCAGGTATATCGCCTCGGTGATATTGACAACAGGGTCGCCCTCCTTTTTGAGAACGAGTTCCTTCGCCTGCGCCACGGAGCGGCGGATGTTCCGCGGGACAGATGTATCATTTATAATATCGTCCATAATTTGCACAATCGCTTCAATCTCGGCGTCCATGAGACCACCCCAACTTTTCAAGGATTTTTGCCCTCAGTTCATCGACCCCTGCGCCGGTCTGCGCGGAAATGACCATATCGGCGCCAAACGATTCCCTAACGGCGCCGGGGTCCTCCACCAAGTCCCCTTTGTTCACCACGGTTATAACGGGTGCCCGAATAAGATGCTTAACCTTAGTTAATAAATCCCTTTGCATATCCCTATCCTGGAGGGGGTCGTAAAGGAAGACTATGACATCTGCAAGGTGCTGAAGTGCGGCCACGGCCTTCAGCTCCACGGGATTCATCTCATCCACCGGGCGGTCAAGGAGGCCGGGGGTGTCAATCACCTGTATCTTTTCCCAGCGGTGCTCGAAGTGGCCTATGCGTATGTCCTGCGTCGTGAAGGGATAGGGCGCAATCTCAGGTTCTGAGCCAGTAAGCGCGCGGAGAAGGGTGGATTTACCGGCGTTGGGAAAACCGGCGAGAACAACCGTTTTCTTTCTCGGGTCAACCTTTGGAAAGCGGCGGATGGTCCGATATAGCTTCCGCAGGAAGTCAAAGCTCTTCTTGTTCTTGTGCAGGACATCCCAGACACGTCCAAGGTACATTCTCCGTATTTTCTTCAGCTCGGAGACATTTCGAGCACGGGTTATGCGGAAGAGGGCGTCGTCGCGTATAGATGCAAGTATCTTCATTATCGCCCGTATGCGGCCGATTTCCTCGCGTATTCTATCTATGGGAGCATACGCTTCAAGAAGCGCCCTCTGAAACTCGTTGAGGCGATTCAAATCGGGGAAACGCTTTGGAATGGAGCGGAGTTCCTCTGCAAAGTATCTATCATACGTCTTTATGCGAATATGCTCCAGTTTCCTCGCCTTATCGACAGAGAAGGGCCCGGGAAGCTTCACCGTCCCCATATACTTGTTCGTCTTCCGCACCACCGTTCCGTAAATCGCATCTACGGTCTTAACCATAAAATCACCAGTATCAGCATTGTTACAGCCATTAGAAGCGCTGCCATAACTGCGCGTCGGCTCGTACCCAACACTATGGGGATAGGACCTATAAATAAAACCGCCGCACCCTCAACATGGGCATCGGAAGCGGCTGCATGGAGAATACCTATAGCAATAAAAAGCATTCCCAATACTATTAGCAGGAGTCCTATCAAGAGCCAATCCATCGCAATCACCGGGTGTTAGCATGAATCTGACGGGGACTTATAGGAAGTATGGCACGAAAATATTGATAATACCCATCATTGCATTTGCCGTCTTCGCGTACCTCGCGTTCGTTTATCCGGGGATTTCATACGGTATCGACTTTCGCGGCGGTGTAATGGTATCATTCTCATCTTCTCAGCCAGTTCCCGCAGACAAGATAGCGGAGCGCATACGGAGCGAGCTCGGGGTCTCCGACGTGAGCGTAACCCCCACGGTCATACCCGGAACGGGCAGGTACGGTGGCTTCGTCGAGGCGGTGTATCCAGAAGGCGTGGCCAGCGAGGCGAACATTCCAGGCACCGCGGTCCTGAGCGCCGGTGACGTAAACGCCACAAACATGACAGAGGAGTTCAAGAGGAAGATTGTCCAGATAATAAAGGAAGAGGTGCCCGACGCGTCAGACATGGTCGTGCGCGACGTTGCCCCGACACTGGGCAGCACATTCTGGGGCCTAGCCCTTAACATGCTCCTCTGGGCAGTCGTGCTCCTCAAGATGGTCGTCCTTGTTGCTTTCCGCCGCAGGCTCTCGCTCGCGAAGGTCTTCGGCGTTATATTCCTTGACATAATTATAGCGGCGGCCGTCGGTCGCGGCATGGGACAGCCAGCCATAGCGCTCGCGCTCATCCTCCTCGACACACTACTCCTCATGACGGCATCTGCCGACGCCACACCGACCATCATTATGCTCGGTTCCGCAGTCTTCGACGCGCTTGGCATGCTGGCGCTCATGGCACTCTTCCACGTCCCCCTCACGCTCCAGACAATGACGATTCTCCTCATGATGGTCGGATACTCCATAGACACGGACATTGTCCTTTCGACACACCTGCTCAAGCGAGGCAAGGAAGAGGGTGACGAGTACGAGCGCGCGGGGCGTGCAGCAGACACGGGCCTCCACATGAGCGGAACGACCCTTGTCTCAATGCTATTCATCCTCGGCGTGGGATACCTCACGAGAAACCCCGACGTCATACGCGTCGGTTCCGTTATGATATTCGGTGTTCTGTCGGACGTAATCATAACATGGCTCTTCAACGCTCCTGTAATGATAGCGTGGGTGAGAAAGCATGCATCCTCTGCTTAAGAACTGGAAGGTAAGGGTACTCATAGGCGCACTCCTACTCTCAGTCGTAATCATAGCAGTGAAGGGCATCCAGCTCGGTGTGGACTTCAGCGGCGGAACTGTCCTCATATTCCGCTTCGACCGCCCGCTCACCCCTGACGAGATGCAGCAGGCCGTGCAGATAATATCTCAGCGTGTGAACTGGACCGGCCTTGCGAGCGTTGACGTACGGGGCTGGGGAGACCAGTACGTCTTTGTCGAGCTGTCCACCTCTGACCCGAGGGAAATCGAATACATGAAGGAGTCAATCCTCCGTCAGGGAAAGTTCGAAACGGTGGTTGATGGAAACGTCGTTCTCACCGGAGACGAAATAGTCGCAGTCAAGCCTGCCACATACACACCGCTCACACAGGGCTATAAATGGCAGCTGCCATTCGTTCTCTCCCCAGAGGGCGTGAAAGACTTTTACACGGGTGTCCACGGCAAGTGCGACGCTGCAGGCAACTGCAAATATACGTTCATGTACATTGACCGCCCTGTCAACGCAATCCTCCTCATACCGCCAGATGTGGCCGAAGAGGAAAACATGCTCTCATCGCTCCCCGCGCTTGACGCTCCCGAGAGGGACATTCCCCTCAGCGAGTTCATAACAAATGCCGGGGTCCGTGCGTTCGTAACGGACGAGAACTTCGACATAGATAATATACTCGAGCTCAACGCACCCCTCGTCATACTCCACCCGGAGGACAACCGCTTTATCCCCTTCCTGGAGGAGCACAACATACCCTACCGCGTCGTTCCACCTGAGGAGGGCATGTCCTGGGTATGGAGGGCGACGAACCTCCGCTCCATCGTCCGGCTCACGCCGAGCGTCACCAACACGGACCCGGAGCACGCAACGAACACGCTTCTCATAACCGGCTGGGCAAAGAACAGGAAAGAGGCAGAGCAGAGAGTTGAGGAACTGTCCATAATCCTGCGCTCAGGTGCTCTGCCTGCAGGCATACGCCTCGAGTCCGAGCAGAGTGTCCCGTCAACATACGGGCAGTACGCGTTCTGGACGTTCCTCGCAGCGATGTTTGCGTCAATGATTGCCGTGTCTCTATACATCGCCTGGCGCTACCGTGTCTGGAAGATTTCGGGACCCATTATACTGACGATTTTCTCCGAGATACTGCTGATATTTGGCTTCGCGGCGCTCATAAACTGGAAGATAGACGTGGCGTCAATGATTGGCATGATAGCATCAACAGGTACCGGCGTGGACGACCAGATAGTCATAACCGATGAGATTCTGCACGGAAAGACCGGAGAGGAGAGCAAGAAGGAGCGCGGCATACTGAAGAGAATACGCAATGCGTTCTTCATCGTCTTCGCAACGGCAGGGGCACTGGGGTTCTCCATGATACCGGTGTTCTTCTCCAACATACCGGCACTCACGGGATTCGCCCTCACAACGATAGTGGGAATCCTCGTGGGCATAACCATAACCCGTCCGGCATTCGCAGAGATAATCAGGTACACAGTAGGCAGGAGGGAGTAACTCCCTCTCTTTTTACCTGCCGAAGAGCCATAGCTTGATAATACCGATGCGGGGTATTCTGAAGAAGACCTTGCCATAAACCTGCTGCTCGGGAATAGGGTAAAGGTATATGCATTTTCCCAACTCACAGTCCTGGTCAATTGTGGGGTTCGTTGCGTCGTTGTCTCCCTTCGTCAGGAAGAAAACGCCGTCAGGAGCTATTATTTTCAGAACTGCGCGGTGAACGATGTCAACGTGGTATATATCGTTGTAGTACACGATGATATCGCCGTTACGCTCGAGGGGGACGTAGTTTCCGTCCACCTCGAAGCCCGCTATTGCAACTCCCCTGTGAATGAGGTGGATGGGCGTCTCGGCAAGGGGTTTTCCGTAGAGGGGGACGTTTACCTCCACGGTGGGTGCAGAGATATCGCCACCGCGGACGAGGACTATATCCCCCACCTGCAGCGTCGGAACCATGGACTGGGACGCGACGATGACAGCGGGCTTGGGCGTGTTGAAGAGAACTCCAAGAAGCATGTAAATGACATACGCAACTATGACCGCATAGAACACTTCTGCGGCGTGGTACACTACCTTCTCGCCTGTGGTGGAGGGTTTGCCGACGAAGCGAAACCAAAAGCGGTCAAACCAGTAAAATGGATCCAGCTTCTCAAGGACGCCCACGAGACTCACCCAGCCCTATAGCCGATGCCACGATATGCGCCAGCCGAAGTGGTTCCGGCAGCACGGAGTATATCTGATAATCCTCCACAACCCTTTTAACGGAGGGGTAGTCTATGCCCACGACAGAGACGTAGAGCGTCCCCTTCTTGGTCTCAAGGGGTGAAAGGGGAGGGTTGCTCCGCAATATTTTCCTTTTCTCATCGGAAAGGTGTGAAACAAGTGCGTTGAAACGCTCGGACGGCCCCCTTCTAAGAACGGCGACCACGGGGACACCAACGCGCTCATGCAAACGCGCAAGATCGAGAACATTCGTACCGGCAAACATTGTACCGGAGGTAAACACCACCCCTGCCTGACCAGCATACTTTGAATGTGTTAACGCGTCAGCCAGAACATCGGTAACATCGTTTCCGTCAACGCTGACCTCCCTGTATAAAACGCCCTCCACAAGCGTCCCGCGCATGAGAATGGCAACAAGGGGGGCCCTCGGCCCCGGTCGTCTGAAGAACCCGTCATCCACGCCAACCGCGCGGATCATTTCAGAGCCTCTTCAAAGGCAGTCCTGAATGTAATAAAGTCTGCCTTTGCACGCTCTACGGCTGCCTTCACAACTTCTCTCGGGTTCCCAGACTTCACGCGGACAAAGAGCTTCGTCTTGCCCTCAAGAGGATGCCCAAGAGCGAATGCCGCGAATTCCACATTCTCATCCTGAACCAGATATGACTTCAGAAGGACAGGAATCGTCTTATCACCTGTAATCTCAATCTCCAGTTCCTTATCCGTCTCCTTGAGGATTTTTACATCCATACAATCACCTCGGAAGCTTCGGCATGCCGTAATCCTGCGCAATTTTCCTCTTGAACGTACGCTTACAACGTGGGCAGTAGAGCACCGCACCCCTTCTCGAAAGGGGCCGCCTGCAATGTGGACAGTATGCCTTAATTATGCCGTAGTTAGCTCCCTCCGTGGAGAGCTGAACGAAGCGGCGCTTCTGGATGCCGACAATCTTGGCGCGGATCCAGTCCCCAACGCCAAACTCCTGTCTGACGTTCTCCACGTAACGCTTGGCCACATTGGATATGTGAATAGTGGCAAACTTGGAGGGTGGAACGAGACGGAACCGCCTCGTCTTGTATGGAAAGAGTTCAACGACAGCGTACTGATCAAAGGTCTGGACAATCCTCCCGTAAACTATGGAATTCACAACGTTGAGCCGAGGGACCTTTACCGGTGCATCTACGCGTACCTCGTGCTCCAGTTCGTCGAAACGTGGCTCTCCAATCGTCGACGCATACACAATACCCTCTTCCTCATAGGCACCGTCAGAGGGCATGAACTCCTCTACTTCCGCGAGCTTCTCGCCGGGGGTAACAAACAAACCAACCACCTTCACTCGTCTTCCTTTGTGAGCAGTTCCGAGAGCACGTCCTTTGCCTTGACAGCGCTCCCGGACTCCTTCTTGGCCGCCTTTGAAACTATGGGCACGGTTTTTCTGGCATCTGCAGCTGCATTGGACCCCAGAACGTCAAGTATCTCGCCGAGCTCGACGTAAATGTGATCAACCATCTTCTGAAGCATCTCCGGGCTTCCAGAAACATCGCCGTGCGCCATATCCTTCAGAAGCGTTACCAGCTCAAAGAGGCCCTCGAGACGACCCTTAACATAGGACAGATCTGCCATGAAGAAAAGATGCCCACGAATTTTAATAAAGGTGATCATATTTTCACGTGGTTTTTGAATACATCTTCGGCGCAAGGGATGTCGAAGGGCGCCCGATGCTCATGTTCGCCGCCGGATTTGTATACACCGTAATATCGGTGCCCCTTGCGCTCCTTCTACACAGCTCAGCAGCAAGCATACTCGCAGTTTCCCTCGCAACAATTGCAGGTGTCCCGCTCATACTCAAGATTGTCGAGTTCGAGAGCGACATGCTTGACCTCTATCCCAAGAGCGTATTTACGCGAGAGGCGCGTGTCGTTGCTCTATATCTCTGGTTCTTCTTTGGAGAGATCGCCGGATTCACGACGGCGTACCTCATGCTATCTCCGTCTGAGTTTGCAGCGGCGACTGACTTCCAGATGAAAGACCTGGGATTTGTAGAGAGCGTCAGATCGAGTATAACCGGAAATGCTGTCTCCCCGAGAGTTTTCAACATCATATTCTGGAACAACATGCGCGTTTACACCATAGGCGTCCTACTCTCGTTCATATACGGGACGGGCGGCGTATTCATACTTACTTGGAATGCTTCCGTCATCGCCACGCTTCTCGCGTCGAAAATTCAGGAAAGCGGCTCGATTCTAAGCGGAATTATCCACTTCCTAGGTATTCTACCCCACGGCATAATAGAGTATGGCGCATACGTAATAGCAGGGTTCACGGGCGCCCTGATATCGCTCGCCATACTCCAAAAGGGATGGAACGGCCACCTGATACGCGACGCGCTCATATTTCTCATAACGGGCATTCTGTTGCTCTACCTGGGGGCCGCTATAGAGTCATCATTTCTTCCCGGAAGCTGACCTCTTCGTTTCAAGCAACTTCCTGTATTCTTCGAGGAGGTATGAGTACTTCCCCTCTAAATCCTTCTCCACCTTCTGCGGACTCACTGCGCCGCCAAGGGCCGCAGATATGCTCTGGGCAAGGGAAGATACCTCGAGGGGGAGGACAATCTTCGTCGCCTTTCCCGACGCGATTTGCTCCAGCGCCTTGAGATAGTAGTACGCGAGGGCCTTTTCATTCAGTTCCCCTGCAGCAGCCTTTACTGCCTCTATCTTTACTTTCTCCGCCTCTGCCTCCTGCATTGCAGCGTATTTCCTCTGCTCCGCCTCCCTGCGCTGGTGCATAGCCTCCATAAGCTCGGAGGGCAGTTCAACACGCTTCAACTCAACAGAAACGATGCTGACGCCCCAGTCCCTCGCGACCCTTTGTAAATCGTCGCGCAGCTGAGAGTTTATCTTGTCCACGTTGGATATTATCTCCTCTGCAGTCATGCGGCCGGCAATCTCACGCAGAGTGGATTCAACATAGAGGACTGCTGCGGTTTTGTAGTCCTGAACTTTGAGAACAGCCTTTGCAGGGTCCGTAACCTTCAAGTAGACCACTGCGTCGACGGTTACCTCGATGTTGTCCTTTGTGATAACCTTCTGGGGTGCCACGTCAAGTGTCTCGGTACGCATATCGACCTTTACGTAGCTCTCCACGAAGGGAATGATAAACGTCCATCCCGGGCCACGAACACTGTGAAAATGACCGAAGCGGAATACGACTGCACGCTCGTATTCATTCAGCTGGAGGAGGACATCGTACTTCATTGAGCCGATAACGAGGAGCAGAATAAGAACCCCTACAACTAAATAGACATACTCCTGCGTTGTGGCAGCATAAACGACGCCAACGATTGCTAGAAGTGTGATTACGAGTATCACACCAAAAATGAGCGCCTTTTTCGCCTGCTGATCCATACTTAAAAAGAGGATAAGGGGATATTTTAATTATCATGGCCGAGAAAATCCTCGTTCTCGCAGTGGACCGGGACGACGATTTGGGCGTGAAAGCAGGGGTAAGGGGCCCAATCTTGGGCGATGACGCCAACATAGATGCAGCCATGAAACTTGCACTTGCAGACCCAGAGGATAGCGACGCGAACACAATATTCGCAGCTGTCAAACTTGCTCGGGAGCTGAGGAAAGAGGGGAAGAATGTAGAGGTCGCCACGGTCACCGGACACAAAAATCTCGGATTCATAGCGGACCAGAACATTAATAATCAACTGAAACACGTGTTCCAGGAGTTCCCCGCGGACGGCGTTGTCTTCGTCACGGACGGCGCGGAGGACGACCAAGTCATCCCCATAATAGTCTCGTACGCGCCAATCATATCGAAAAAGACAGTTGTGGTGAAACAGGCCGTTCAGCTGGAGCGCACGTACTACGTAATAAAGAATGCCATCCGCGACAAGGATATCGCCGCAATCCTCTTTGGCGTCCCGGGCATTGCATTCATCCTCTGGGCATTGCTGGGAGACCTAGCCGTAAAGATAATACTTGGAATCGTTGGCATCTACTTTCTGGCAATTGCAACAGGTGCAGACACGGCCATAGGCGATTGGGCGCGCTCAATCATAAAGGGGATTTCCCTGCGTGGCCCGGGAGCTCCATTCTACATAATCTCCCTTGCGCTCCTCGTCATGGCAGCATACTCTGGATACAGAAACATCATTGCCCTCCCGGGCGAGGCGGGCATATACGAGGCAATACGGTCCATAACGGGATTCGCATCGCTCTCTGCAATTCTGTACCTTTTCGGCCGTGGCATGGATGCCCACACACACAAGAAGGCGTTCCTCATCGGTAAATACGTAAGGTACATGGCAGTCGTCACCATTTTCTGGGTAATTGTGGATGCCACGATGCGAATACTGTCCCAGAGCGCGACTATGACTGAGCTCTACGTTGTGTCGCTAACAAGTATCTTCTTCTACCTCGTGGTGTCCCAGATAGCGTCAATATTTGAGGAAAGCATAAAGCAGTCAAGGAAAATCGTTGGGGTGGAGGCCTACAGCAAGAACGGCGTTCGCCTGGGAAAGGTTAAAGCTTTGGACCCGGAGGGAAGGGCAATAATCATTTCCGCCGGTAAAAAGCAGATTCGCGTCCCCATCGACAAGGTCTCAGTCAACCAGCGTGGCGTAACGGTCGGTGTCTAACGTGCTGGCACTCAAGGGCAGTTTCAGGACAATTGTAGTGCTATACATCGTAGCAATGGCCCTTTCCCTTCTTTTCGCCTGGCCGCCGCCCTCAGAAGTGCCTGCAGAGGGAAGAGAGCCGGAAACTGCTGGAATGTTCTTCATATACGTCATCCTTGCAACCGCATTCTTCCTCATAATCATAAGGCTCTGGCCATGGCTCCTGAAATACATCATAGATGCCCTCGAGCTGTTCTTCCTCTTCGCAACGACTTCCGTAATTACATTGAGCTACAATTTGCCCAGCACGCTGCCATTTCTCGCAGTGGTGTCAAGAATTATATGGTGGCGAAGCACCCTGGTCCAGAACATCTCCACAATCACAATAATCTCCGTGGCCACCGCGGTCGTGGGTACGTCGCTGGAACCCACGGTCGCAGCACTCTTGATTGCCCTCTTCGCAGTTTACGACTACATCTCCGTCTTCATAACAAAACACATGGTCACACTTGCGCGGGCGCTGGGAGCAACAGCGGACAGGGATGGAAGGGTAGCAAAGGAAAGCAGGGTACACATGCTCGGGGCGGGAGATGTTGCGATTCCGGGGATATTTGCCGTATCACTCCTAAGGGTCGGACTTCTACCGGCAATACTAGCAGCGGCAGGGGCAACGCTCGGGCTTGTATGGACAATGCGCCTGGCAAAAAGGTGGAAGCGTGTCCTCCCCGCGATACCTAGCATAGCGCTTCCCGAGCTGCTCTTTGCAGCTACTGGCTTGATATTGTCGTCCCTTTGAAACTCTTTCCCTCAAGGAGACGGTGCAGATTGTGCAGGTCCTTCCCCACAACGTACGTCTTTATCTTGGATCTCTGCAGGATTTTCGCGGCGGCGATGTCCATTGGCGTGTGGGCACCGGGGTCCCTCGTATCAACCGATTCAACGAGCGATACAAACTCCTCATGCGTTAGCCGCTCCAACAGGCGAGCATCCGGGCTCTTGAAAGGGTTTTTGTCGAAGACGCCGTCCACGTTGGTGATGTTGATGAGAGCAGCGTTCGTCGCCTCGGCTATAAGGGCTGCCGCATAGTCTGACGTCACGCCCGGAATGGCCCCGTGCACGACGGGTATCCACCTCCCCATGTATGCCTTGGCGCGCCATATATCCGAGAGCGGCTCGGGATACGCAGATTCAAGGGCAGATATAAGGAGCCAGGCGTTCATCTTCGTGGCGAGTATGCCCGCCTGGTCCTGAAGCGTCTTGGAGCCTCCGAGAAGGCGGACAGCCCATGCGTAGTCCCTCGCAGTCCGACCGCCGCCGGCAACGAGCGCGAAATGCACACCATGGTCAAAGAAGTAGTCGATGACGCGCCCGAACTTCCGTACCCACTGGACGTCTATCCGGTCAGGCACCATAACGGAACCGCCAACGGAGATTACGTAGCGCTCGGGCATGCATAAAAAACGTTCCCCCACTATAAAAAGGAAGGGGAGCCAGCATGGATGACGCGTTTCTAAAGCGCCTCGTAAGGGAGCTAGAGAACATTCGCGGCACCGGAACACAACTAATCTCACTGTACATCCCACCAAAGTACCCGAGAGGCGACATAATGAGCATGCTGACGGACGAGCACAGCAAGGCGGGAAACATAAAGGACAAAACAACCAGAAAAAATGTTCAGGCAGCCCTTGCAAAGATAATGAACTATCTGAAGGCTATCGACTACAAGCTCCCCGAAAATGGCCTCGTCATATTCTGCGGAAACATCTCTCCCAAGCCGGGGGAGCAGGATATCCGTCTATTCTCCGTGGCGCCACCCCAGCCGGTTTCCAAGATTTATCGATGCGATTCGACATTCTACCTCGAGCCCCTGAAGGAGATGATAAAGCCAACGGAGTACTACGGCGTAATCGCAATGGATGGAAAAGAAGCAACGCTCGCGCTCATAAAGGGCAACACTTTTGACATCGTCGCCCGAATAAGGTCCCTCGCGCCGGGAAAGCACCACGCGGGTGGTCAGTCCGCCCGTCGATTTGAGCGACTGCGGGAAATAGCGGACCACGAGTACATGAAGAAGGTGGCTGAAGAGGCGAAGGAAGTCTTTCTCGAGCTGGGGGATAAGCTGAAGGGCATCATACTCGCGGGCCCCGGACCGAAGAAGAACGAGTTCTACAACAAGGACTATCTCGATCCCCGCCTCAAGCAGAAAATTCTCGGTATAATCGACACGGGTTACACAAACGAGTACGGCATACGCGAGGCGATAGACAGCGCAGAGGAAATCCTGAGGGACGCCGAAATCGTACGCCAGAAAAAGGCCGTGGAAAAGTTCATCGGCGAAATCGTCAAGGGAGGCCTCGCGGACTACGGCTTGAACAACGTATACAAGGCCCTGAAGGAGGGGCGAGTGGACACGCTTCTCGTGGTGGAAAACGCGGAGGCCTGGCTGGGGAAGTACGTCTGCCCGAAGTGTGGCCACGAGGAGGAACGCGTTGCAAAGAATGCAGAGGACCTGAAAAAGCCATACAAATGCCCCAACTGCGGTGCAGAAATGGAACTCGACGTCATAGAGGACGCGATTGAGGAAATGATAAAGATGGCAGAGGATACAGGTGCAAAGATTTTCTTCATATCCCCTGACACCGAGGAGGGCCAGAAAATGGCCCGCGGGTTCGGCGGTGTCGGGGCAATACTGAGGTATAAGGTATGAAGATTCGTGCCCGCGACCTGGCAGCGAGGCTCATGGAAGCGGATGGAATCACATATCCGGCATTCTTCCCCTCCGTATACGGCCCACCCGCTCCAGATACAGACGGAATCCTCGTCAACGTCTATCGGATATGGACAGACAGGAATTACCGCCAGATTCTGGGCAAGAACGTGAAGGATTATCTCAAATTCGACGGCTTTGTTCTCCCAGAGAGTGGGTGGAAGCAGATAGATAAGTACGGGGACGAGGACGTGACCAGCGAGGACATCGTGGAAGTTCAGGCAAAAATGGGCTTCCCCGTTATCGCTCCCCTTCCTTCTTCCCGTGTAGAGGATGCAATAGTCAACGCAGAAATAGCACGTGAGATTGTCGATAAGGAACTCTTCCTGGAAATCCCTGCAAGCTGGACAGAGAAGGAAATCGTCGCATTCGTGGAGGCAACAAAGGAATGGGCATGGGGATACGGAACGCACTCCGACCACCCTGAATTCCTCGAGAAAATACTCGCAATTGCCCCCCGCTCGAAACGCATCGCAGTCCTCGGAATACACCACCCCGCCACCATTCCCCTCCTTGCCGCCCTCGGCGTGGACGTCTTCGCGTCGGGGGCGCATGCACGCTACGCGGGCAAGGGATTATACATAACGGAGTCCTCCATCCGTCCCCTCCGCGAGATAGAGGAGCTTCCCTGCGCCTGCAAAATCTGCGCAGACAGGGAGAGGGACGACCTTGAAAGAAATAAAGAGCTTCTCGTTGAACACAATCTCCTCCAGTTTATGGGAGAGATAAGGAGAACGAGAAACGCGATACGGGAGGGCCGTCTCTACGAGTATGCACGGAGGCGAGCGCTAACACATCCCGACATGTTCAAGCGGTTTGAACACATTGTCCACTCAGACCACGTGCTTGAGAGCATGCCTTTCCCGAAGCAGAGCAGCATATACCTCTTTGAAAAAGAGTACAGACCTGAAATCGCGCTGGGGAAAAAGCTGGCAAAGGAGAGGGCAGTCAACATCAAACACCTCGCGTTCACGTACCCCTTTGGCCAAACCTACCCGCCGCTCTTCGAGGAACGGCCGTCTCCAGAGGAGGTCATACGGGCGGTATTCAAGTATCAGTACGGTGTGGATGTGGACGTCTCGGAGCTCCGCTGGGAGGTAAAGAGAGGAATTCCGAGGAAGATATACAGGGGCGAAACGTACATCGGGCTTATTCGCTATGAAGATGGCTTCTTTGTGCCGAGCGTTGACGGGGCAAAGTGGCTTGTAGCTCTAATACCCTCCCCCCGCACACGGATAGTGGTGGACGAGGACGGGAGGGAAGCAATAGAAAAGAAGCGTTCGCCCCTCACAGACCATGTCTTGGACAGCGACCCAGAGATGCGCCCGAACATGGAGATTATAATCGTCGACGAGAACGACAACGTCCTTGCCACGGGGAAGGCGACGCTCACTCCCCGCGAGATTGCTGAGATTCCCCACGTTCCCGCAGCGAAGGTACGTCATCGGGCGGTATAATACCAGAAACTCCGCGGGGGTCCTCCAGTACGACCGTAAAGGGTATTTTCCCTTCCTTTGCATCTGCTATCTCCTTCAGCGCCTTCTCCCTCAGTACGCGCTCCTCCTCCGTGCTCGGGTTCCACTTTTTGGTTGCGTCCTCAAAACGGTCCAGAACTCCCTCTACAGTGGTAATAAACCCGTTAGAAAAGGGCCCGGGGTGCAGTTCCAAATCTAACTCCGGTATGCGAAGAGAAGCCGATGAGGAGCGAACAACAACGTAGTTTAACTTCTCGGGGCTGTCCACCTTTAGCTCAAGAACCTTGTGCCCCTTATCCTCCAGCTCTATGACATCTGTATGTGTATATCCGCACGATGAGCACTTGGACGTCATTATAACTGCCCGTCCAAAATGGGGAAGGCTCTTTTCAACGACAACTGTCCTCAGCGTCTTCTTTCCGCAGGCAGGGCAGAGCCCGCCCTCTATAATCTGTGGCTCCATGGTGAAAAATCGGCAAAATATGTTAATAAGATGTTCCAGACAACTCAATAGAACAGGTGGTAAGTATGCCAAGAAAGAGCTCGCGCAAATCAGCTGCCCCAAAGAAAGAGCACGTGGAAAAAACTGCAAAGAAGAAGAAAGCTGAGGAGATGAAAGCGGACAATGTTGAAAAGACGGCAAAAACAGTTCCAAAGAATTACTGGCCGTTCATAGGGGTTGTGCTAGCCGTGCTGCTCCTTGGAATCGGAGTGGGCTACTTTGTAGCGAACACAAGTGCCGGCGCACCGGAAGGCACCCAGAACACAACCAGAGCAATACTGCTTATGGACGATGGCTGCAACAGCTGCGGCGATACAATGAAGCAGGTTGTCTCCATACTTGACGACCGTTTCCAGTTCGCGAGCATACCGAGGGAAGAGGTTAGCGTGCAGAGCGACGAAGGTAGGAAAATCTACAACGTGCTGTTGGAAAACAACATCAACGTAGTCCCGCTCATCGTTCTCGAGGGAAACATAGAAGATACCGCGTTCTACAAGACGCTTGACAAAATGCTCGCCCAGTACGGCGGCGCACAGAGAGTCCTCCTGAAAGCAGACAAGTACTACATCCTCCTTCCCGACTGGCCAACCAGGAAGTACGACCCCAACAAACCAGAAACCCCCGTTAGGATATGGGCAACGGACACGATTCGCTCAATTATAGCACCATACGTCTACCAGACAGTCGAGAACGCAAAGATTATTGAAGAGGAACCCAGCAAAGACTACGTACTCAAGCTCGAGGGACCGAAGACACTCATAGATTCCATGAAAACAGCGTTCAGCGGGGCAATGGTTGAAGGCAATGCGCTCCTCGTCCCGAAGAAGGAAACGGTAGACGTTGAGCTCTACGTAATGAGCTTCTGCCCATTCGGGAATCAGGCCGAAGGGCTAATACCGCAGCTAAAGGAGACCTTCGGGGACCGCATACACATTGTACCGCACTACATTATATCTGACCTCGGCAACAACCAATTCCGTTCGCTGCACGGAGACCAGGAGCTCCATCAGGACATCAGAGAGGCCTGTGTCTACAAGCTTTTCGGAGAGGATGCGTGGCTGGACTTCGTTCTTGCAATAAACAAGAATTGTAGCGCCAGCAACGCCGACAGCTGCTGGGAGGGCGTGGCGAAGGACATGAACCTTGACGTTAATGCAATAAAGCAGTGCTACGACACGGAGTTCAACAGTATCGCGGCACGGGAGGCTGCCATAAGCGCAGCGAAGGGAGTTACCGGCTCCCCAACGACGCTCATCGATGGCTGGTTCAAGGCAGACGTGAGAAACTCGAAATTCCCTGAACTCGTCTGCGCATTCATGAAGAATCCGCCAGAGGGCGCCTGTGAAACGGAACTCCAGGCGAGCGCCGCATCTGGCAGCTGTGGTTAAGGGCTTTTAACAACAAACGCCCCTCTTTCTTTTTATGTCCAAAAACAAAAACGTCTCAGGAATTGTCTTCGTCGTAATCGGATTCATTTTGGGGTTGGCCTTTGCAGCGTATTTCGGTGGACACGTGCCGAGCGGAGTCGAAAAAAGCTCAAAGACAGTATACGTACTGTCTGATGAAAAATGCGACATCTGCTCGGCTCCCTTTGAGCAGTTTGTCAGCTTCATTGAGAACAACGCCGACACGTCGGGCGTCCGCATCGTAAAGACAAGCGTGTACAGGGGAATCGGCAAGGAGATATACGCGAGGCTCCGCGAGGAGAATGTGAACGTTGTTCCACTTATCCTCATGACAAAAGACGTAAAGGGCACGAAGTTTTTCGAAGACCTGAACAAAGCCCTGAGCCAAAGGGGAGGGATACGCACGAACATCATTGAGCTCAGGAACTACTACGCACTCCGGCCCCTCTGGCCGACGCGCCGCTACGTGCCCGGAAAGGGAGAAACGAAGGTAACGCTCTACGCCGATAAAAATGTGAATGTGGACAGGCTCAAATCCATCCTCTACCTGGCAGCGGACAACGTTATTGTAACCGAGCACGAGACAAACGATTATTACATTCTCGTAGAGGCAACGCCGGAGATTGTGAAGACCGTGGCACAGTACTATCCGCTGTCCAGGATAGCCGACGGTGTTCTGGAAGTGCCAAAGATGCGGGCAACGGTGCTCTCCCGCCCGGACTTTGCAGAAGCAGTGAAGGCACGCCTCGAGAGGGCTGGAATACCCGCAGATGTGAACATAGTTCAATACGGGGAGTATGTGCTTGCAAAAATAGTGACAGACTATCCGGACATAGTCGCAGAGCTCTTCCCGGGCAGCAAATACTACCCAGACGGAGTGGTGCTGACAAGGGATGAAACCGCCACGGTGGATGTATACCTTGCAGAGAACGCTGAACCATTGCTTGAGGAGCTCAACAGAATACTATACGCGGCAGACGGCAGAATAACAGTTAATCCGCACTACATTGTTCGCTTTGACGCATCGGGAAAGCCAATAATCCCGGGGGGCGACACAGGGCTGCGGGAAATGGTCGCGGAGTACTGCGCATACCTGAACGGCGGGCCTATGAAATGGACCAGCTTTGCGCTTTCATTCAGGGAATGCGGAGCCACAGAATCCTGCATCGAAACCGCTGCGGAGGACGCAAACATTAACGTGGACAGGGTGAAGACGTGCTACTCGTCTTCCGCAAACCAGATTGTGTCTTTCTTCGTGCAGGACAGTGCGAGGTCAGGCGTTGGGCAAACGCTTGCAATAATAAACGGGTGGTACGTTCTGGACCCACGGATACAGGACATTGCCAATGTGCTCTGTAAGATGCTGTCGTTCCCGCCCAAGGAAATCTGTGAGGGGGTGAGAGCATGAAGATAAGGTATCTCGGGCATGCCGCTTTCCAGATTATGGGGTCGAAGAATGTCGTCATAGACCCCTTCCTAACCGGTAACCCAATGGCAGCAGAGCTTGAGGGGAAACCTGACATCATCCTCGTGACCCACGCGCACGGTGACCACATGGGGGACGCAGTAGAGCTCTCGAAGCGATTCAACGCCCCCGTTGTATGCATGTACGACATTGCCCAGCACCTGCGCGGCGTCAACGTCTACGGCATGAACTATGGGCCGGCGAGAATTGAGGGAGTGGACATCGTCATGGTACCCGCCTGGCACTCTTCGTCCATGAATGGGCAGGAAATCGGAAACGCGGCGGGATACATCGTAAAAATGGACGGAAAAACGGTATACCATGCCGGAGACACCTTCGTATTCGGCGACATGGCACTCCTCAGCGAACTCTACGGACCAATAGACGTGGCGCTTCTGCCCATCGGCGGCTACTTCACAATGGGCCCAAGGGAGGCTGCGAAGGCTGTGGAGTTGCTCAAACCCAGAATCGTCGTCCCGATGCACTACAACACGTTCCCGCCGATTCGCCAGAACCCAGAGGAGTTCAAGCAGCTCGTGGGGGAGACGGCGAGGGTAGAAATCCTAGCGCCGGGAGAGGAACTAAATATCTAACCCTTTTTAACTTTCTCTATATTACTCTTTTGCAGACGGGGCCGTAGCTCAGCCTGGTCAGAGCGTCGGTCTTATAAGACCCGCTCTGGCAACACTGCCACGGGTTGAGGAAAACCGAAGGTCCGGGGTTCAAATCCCCGCGGCCCCACTTCAAGTTCTCCTGGCTCGCGAGAAGCAACGAATATAAAGGAGGGAAAAATTAACAAACTACATGGAGAACAAGTACCTCGCAATGGTGCTCGCGGCGATTCTTGCGATCCCACTCGCACACGCGGACATCGTGGTTGGTCCCGAAATCGGAGTTTTCGTGTTCTGGGCATACCTCGCGATCGTGGGAATGAACATCATAATTGAACTCCCCGTTGTGCTGGCGCTGGCGAGATGGAAACAGCGGCAGACGAAAGACTTGTGGAAATGCGTGTGCGCAGCCAACGCGATAAGCGTGCCGATTGTTATGCTCGTACCGTTCCTTGGAATGATGTTCTTCGGAGGAAACCAGATCACCTGGCAGTTCCTAGCCGCAAAGGCTGTGGCAGAGCTTGCAGCGATTGCAATAGAGGCATGGGTGTTCGAGCAGGCAGGAATGAGGAGAAGGGACGCCGTTGTTGTGTCGGTGGCTGCAAACATGGCATCAATCACCATCTCACTCGCTGCACTCTGGATCTTCAGAGGAATGGGGACGATCATCTATATTCTAGGGCTGATTCCGGGGATCATTGGAATGGTATTTGCGTTCAAGGTAGATAATAGGGCAGTAAAAATTGCAACAGCCGCTGCAGTAGGGATAGCCATCATTTACGCGGCAGCCATCTACGCGATGAACGCAGCTCCCCATAAGCCGTACGTCCCGCACCCAAGCAGCATGGAAGACGCCGTAGCGGGCGAAGTAAAGGTAGCAATAGGCGTAGGCATCACTCAAGCTAGCATGGTGTTTCTGCCGGGGGAAGATCTGAACGTGACAGCAGTGGAAATGATGGTTGCAATGAAGCTGTGCACGCACGTTTCAGAGGAACTGAACGGGCTGTTCAGATACGAAAACAACGTGGTTAAATACGTGGGAAATAACCCATTCATGGCAGAAATCGTGGTGGACTGTAGGCCGCTGGACACAAAGGGTTGCTGCGACCTGAACATTACCCGGTCCTGATTTTAACATCTTCTTCTCATCATCAAATCATGTACTTCGACAAGAACGCCATGAAGATGCTACAGCGCATGGGGCTGAAAGTTGAGGAGATAAAGGCGAAGCGCGTAGTTATTGAGCAGGAAGACGGGACAAAGCTCGTTTTTGAAGAACCACAGGTTATGAAAACGGTGATGCAGGGGCAGGCGGCCTACCAGATTATTGGGACGCCGAAGGTGGAGGAAGACATCAAGGAGGAGGATATAGAGCTCGTTATGCAGAAGACGGGGGCGTCAAGAGAAGAGGCGGTAAAGGCGTTGAAAGAAGCTAACGGAGACATCGCGGAGGCAATACTGAAGCTCATGGGCTGACAGCCGCCTCCGTAACAACCTCCTGAGCGATGGCTGTATACGACCCGTCCTCGTTTATCGTAACCTGCCACTGTACTGGAACGACGTCGCCAAGCTCGTGCGTTGGCAGGACGAAGCCGTAGACGTTGAGATCGAGGCGGCGGCCGTCAATTTCTATCCCATTCAGCTCGACCACGGCATCGCGGTACCAGACAATGCCGCGCTCTGCAAGGATTCTTGCCGTCTCATTCACGTCGCCGGGAGCGATGAACACGAAGGGGGGATTAGAGGAGACGACAGAAAGACCGTTTGTGTCTTCGGGGGAAACCAGCGCCCACTGCTCATCGACAAAGCGCACGATTCTACCGAATGCCTTTCCATTGTACGTCCCTGGCCCGATGGGGCGAGGAACAGAAGGAGCATAGACGAATATGGCCGCAGAGGAGAAAGCAATGGTCAAAGCGATAATCAAACCAACCATTTTATTCCTTTCCATGTAAGTATGCTTAGTCAAAACGTTTTAAGGTGAGTATTATGGCAAGAGTTCTGCTAATCGCCTACGAGGGAAGGGAAAAGGATACTGGGAGAGTCTTTGACAAGGTAGAAGAGGAAGAGCCGTATGCTGTCATCCTCGGTGAGGACTCGCTTATTCCCGGCCTCGCAGAGGCTCTGGAAGAAATGAAAGAAGGTGAGGAGCGCGAGATAGAGCTGCCCCCCGAGAAGGCGTTCGGGGAGAGAAAGAAGGAGCTCATTGCAATCATTCCCGAGAAGGAGTTCCGCAAGAGGGGCATCGTCCCGGTTCCTGGCCTCGTTATAGAGGCGGACGGGCGTCCCGGCCGCGTGCTCTCTGTGTCCGGTGGCCGGGTGCAGGTGGACTTCAACCACGAACTGGCGGGCAAGACCGTCATATACAGGGTGAAGGTCCTCGCAGAGTTGAAGGACGTTGAGGAAATTGCAGAGGCGCTCTTCCGTAGATACATGAGGACAAAGCTGGACGGCGTTGTATTCAAGGACGGAATACTGGAGGTCGTCTACCAGCCAAAGGACACCAAGGACAAGAACATGCAGAAGCTCCTCTACGTCGCAACGCTGCTGAAAACACTGCCGGACATAAAGGAAGTCAGAATAACGGAACGATACATCAGGAAAGAAGCTAAGGAGAATCCTGAGTGAAGTAACGCCTGTCCACAGGCCCCTCCTCTGCTTCTTTTACCTCCTCAAACACCACCTGTGCTATCCTAACCCCTGGCCAGAGACGTATGGGACGGGGGGAGAGGTTAACAATTTCGAATATCTGGTGGTTGGAAACGCCCGGCTGAATGAGATTCGAAGAGACGTGGACAAGGAGACCAATGCGTGCGAAGCGGGAGCGGCCCGAAATCCACCCCATAACATTCTCTGACAGGGTAATCCGCTCGGCACTCATCCCAAGGACAAGCTGGCCCGGTTGAATCTCTATTGGGCCACCCCCCGTATCTACAAGGCTCCCATAAACGGCAGGATCAAAGGCATCGTCCCGTATATCGATAAACTCGTCGTAATGATCGAATATGCGGAATTTCGAACTCAGCGCAAGGTCATATGATGCAGGACCAAGGGCTTTATCGTTAAAAGGGTCTATACGGATATCTCCACGCTCCATGAGTTCGAGTATCGCCTTCCTGCCGAGAATCATGAGGGGAAATGGTAGACATCGTTTAAAACAATTACCCCACTTCATCAATACGTCGTTTTCTGAGGTGTTCTTATGGAGGCAAAGAAAGGCACTACAACGGTAGGAATAAAGGGTAAAGACTTCGTAGTTCTCGCTGCAGACAAGATGGCTTCCATGGGCGATTTGACCGCTGATTTGAACACGCAGAAGGTTCATCCAATTTCAGACCACATGGCATTAACAACTGCAGGAATGGTTGGAGACCTGCAGATTCTAACCCGTTTCCTCCGCGCAAGAATAAAACGCATGACCATAGAGGAAGGGGAAGAGCCTCACCCTCGCAGAATAGCCATTTATCTCGGCACCATCCTGAATAAGAACAAATACACTTCTCCCTACATTGTCCAGCTGCTCCTCGGGGGGTACAAGGGCGAGCCATACCTTGCAAGTGTTGACATGGCCGGCGGTGTCACAGACACGGAACCAATAATGGCAACCGGCTCGGGAAGCCCCGTCGCATACGGTGTGCTTGAGGCGAACTACAAAGAGGGCATGACAGAGAAGGAGGCAATCAAGCTGGCAGTACAAGCAGTTGAGGCAGCAAGGATGAGAAATACATTTACAGGCGGCAGGGAGCCGGGCATAGACGTGGCAGTCATTGATAAGAGCGGCGTGCGCATGCTCACCCCAGAAGATGTCGCAAAAATCAAAAAGTCCCTCAAGTAAAACGGAGGGGTAGAATTGGCAGATAAAGAGCTTCTAAAGAGGGTAGTGGAGATTGTTGACAAGGAAGCAGGCGTGACGAAGGTAGAGCCCGAAGGGCCTGAAATAGGGATTTACACACGCAACCCAGTCTACTTCCTGGACCATGAAGATGCCGTTGCAAGGATTGCCGCCGCATTGAAAAAGCGCGTGAACATACGCAGCGATTCATCCATACTTACACCCCCTGAGCACGCGAAGGAGGTTATACTCGCGACCGTTCCCGAAGAGGCGGGCATAACAAACATAGAGTTTGTTCCTGAGCTCGGCACCGTGTTCATAGAGGCAAAGAAACCCGGCCTAATCATAGGAAAGGGCGGTGAAACGCTCCGGAGAATCGTCGAGCAGATTGGGTGGCTACCAAACGTTCAGCGGGCTCCGGCAATGGAGAGTAACATCCTGAAGGGCGTGCGAAAGGTCCTCATCAAGCACGTGAAGGACAGAAAAAGGTTCTACAAACAGGTCTTCGCACGTATAAACAGACCGAAAAAAAGCGCCAAGGAATGGGTTCGTGTTCACTTCCTCGGCGCAGCACGCTTCGTTGGCCGCTCCGCGTACCTTGTAGAGACTCCCGAGAGCAAGATACTCGTCGACGCGGGTGTGGATGTATCGGGCAGCGGTGCAATGTTCCCCGAGCTCGACGTCCTTCGTATACCGTTGGATGAGATAGACGCGATAGTTGTGACGCACGCGCACCTGGACCACTCCGGAATGGTTCCTTACCTCGTGAAACTCGGCTACAAGGGTCCGATATATGCAACTCCGCCGACAAGAGACCTTTCCGCGCTCCTGCAGTTTGATTTCGTCGACGTTCTCGTAAAGGATAACAGGGAGCCGCCATACTCTGAGAGGTGGGTGAAGGAGGCTGCGCTCCAGACAATAACAAGGAACTACGGGGAAGTCACGGACATTGCCCCGGACGTGAGGATAACCTTCCACAACGCTGGCCACATACTTGGCTCTGCAACGGTTCATATGCACATTGGGCAGGGCTTCCACAATATTGTGTTCACAGGTGACCTGAAATTTGGATTCTCGCGGCTTCACAACCCTGCAGACACGAAGTATCCTCGCGTGGAGACGCTAATAATCGAATCAACGTACGGTGGCCGCAATGACGTGCACCCGCCGAGAAAGGAGACAGAAGCAGCCCTCGAGAAACTGCTCGTTGAGACAATGGAAAAGGGCGGCAAGCTCCTCATCCCGGCGTTCGCGGTGGGGCGCGCCCAGGAGATTATGCTCACACTGGAGGCCATGTACCGCAGGAATGGTTACGACTGGCCCATATACGTGGATGGCATGATAAAGGAGGCATCCGCGATATACACAGCGTATCCGGAGTACCTGAAACGCGACGTCCAGAGGAGGATACTGTCCAACGATTCCCCCTTCGAAATGGAACACTTCATATACGTGGATTCATATGCAAAGCGCGACGAAATTGTCGAAGGCGGGCCCGCAATCATCATAGCACCCTCAGGTTCCCTCACAGGGGGCCCCGCAGTGGATTACTTCCAGCGCATAGCAGAGGATGAAAGAAATGCCATTGCGCTCGTAGGATACCAGTTTGAAGGTTCCCTCGGTAGAAAACTCCAGAAGGGCATACGGGAGATACCAGTTAAGATGAACGGGGGCAAAATGAAAGCGCTCCACGTTGCGGCAAAGGTAGAAACACTCCACGGTTTCTCGGGGCACTCGGACAGGCGCCAGCTGGAGGCGTTCGTCCGCCACCTCCCGCAGAAACCCTCGAGAATCCTTACCGTGCACGGTGAGGAGGAGAAATGCGTTTCCCTCGCGCGGGACCTGGGCAGGTCCATAAAGACAGAATCCTACGCCCCGCGCCTCCTCGATGTGCTCCGCCTGAGGTGAGGAAATGGACCAGCTCCTCGCAACCACGGGATACCTCTTCTTTCTTTACGGGGCATACCTCGTTGCCTCCAATTACCCCGCGGACCCCGTTAAGAAGGGCACCGTACTCATTGGCCTCGGCATACTAACCATGGGTATCGGATACATCCTGGCGAGGAGGCGTTACGGGAAAAAAGAGAAAAAGACGGGCTGGGAGTTCCGATGAGAATAATACTGACGGGTGTTCCAGGCACGGGAAAGACGAGCGTTGCAAAAATACTGTCCGAAAAGCTCAATTATCCCGTCATAACCGTGAAGGACCTCGTTAAGGAAGAGTACGTGGACACGAGAAAGCTTCGCCTGAAGGCCATGTGGGCAACAAAGGACATGGAAGATGTCATACTGGAGGGACATCTTTTCTGCGAGGTAAAGATACCTGTAGACCTCGTCATCGTGCTCAGAACACACCCAGACGAGCTAAGGAAGCGTCTCGAGTCGAGAAACTACCCCGAGAAGAAGGTAAGGGAGAATCTCATGGCCGAGTTCGTTGACTACTGCCTGACGAAGGCAGAAGAGAGATATGATGACGTGTGGCAGGTAGATACCACGGGAAAGACACCCGAAGAAACCGCCCAGAGAATTATTAAAGCGTTGGAGAGGGGTATCGACATATATGACCACGTGGACTGGTCCCCAATCCTCGAAGACTGGCTCAGAAAGGGATATATAGAGTGAAACCCCATATTCTTTCATGCGTTCCACAACCACCCTGCTCCTCATGCTCCTTCTAATCGGTCTCGCAAATGCAGAGGTGCAGACACTTGCAGACATGGGCATCGATGCGGTTGTCGGCCCAGTAAAGAAAAGCGGGACGTGGGAAATACCATACCAGTTTGAAGGCAACTGCACCCCTTTCTTCTCCGTTAAACTGGTTTCTGGACAGCTCGTGGTGATAGATAACAATGAAATCGTCCTCAAAACGAAGCGTCCGGGACGGTACCGTGTCCTGCTGAACAGAGAGGGATTACTGAAAATAACGCTGTCGAAACTGGAGGGAGATGAAAGGGCAGAAATCGACGGGGGCTCGTTCATCGCCTGCGACCGCGTCCCAGTCATAGAGCTCAACCGCATATCCCCCGATGTGTGGAAGGTGGGGGGGTACACAACGGTGCAGATTACGCTCAGGAACGCCGGAACAGCAGACGCCGAAGGAATTCTTATCCTGAAAAACCCCTACAATGCCGCGCCCCGCGACCCGCTGAAGAAGCTCCGGGTGCCGGCAGGTAAAACCGTCGAATATAACATAACCATGCTCACGGCAAAGGAAGATACAAAAGTGCTCTTCCCAAAGCTCTGTTTCGAATATTCCGACAAGTACGGACAGAGCATTGCATGTACAGACAGCACAACGTTCAGAGCAGAGAAAAACGTGCCACTTGCATGTATATCAAGAGATGGCAAAATCGAAGCATTTAACATTGGATACCTGCCAACAGAGAGTATGGGCAAAGAACTGTTGCCGAGAGATAGCCATTTGTTGGAGAGCAAGGGGGCAAGCCAAGTGCAAAATTGCGTAATCGCCGTAAAAATACAAAAAGTACCGTTCAAGGAAATTGGAGACGAGCCCGTCTATTATGCGCTGATTTTGACGCTGCTGGGAATTATTGGCATCACGGTATCAGAGAAAAGATTAAAAACCAGTAAAGCGTAATATTTGCGACCAAAAAGGAGGTGGATCCCGATGGCAGAGTTGAAGCTTGCACAGATTGAGAGAATTATGAGGAAAGCGGGCGCTCAGCGCGTCTCTGCAGAGGCTAAGGAGGCCCTTCGCGAAATCCTCGAGGAAGTCGCCCTTGAGGTTGCAGGCCTCGCAGTCGAGATTGCGCACCACTCCGGCAGGAAGGGTGTGCAGGCAGAGGACGTCAAGCTCGCTGCAAAGCAGCTCCTCGGTTGAGGGTTGTTTCCCCCATTCTTATATTTTTGGAATCCGGCGGCGCTTTTTCGGTTTCTGTGTGCGCAGGTAATAAACGAGAAGGCCGAGCGACAGGACGCCAAGAGCCAGCGATGCGTAGGGAACAGATGTGCCGGGAGCCCGCTTGGGATGGTAAGAGGCTGCAAGTGCCATGGCCAACATATAGTCACCGGAATTCAGGGCACGCTCTGCAAGGGCACGCACATCCGTATCCGGCGGCACGGAGAACACAAGTGCACGGGCGCGTGAGACAACGTCGTTATAAATACTGTTAAGGACGGACTCGTACACCGCCAAAACGACGGAGTCGTTCGTCTCCGATATCCTCGAGTTCATACTGTCAAGGAATTCAGAAGAATACGGAAGAAGGTTCACCACATTGAGCTCCTCCGCCCGCTCAAACAGTTTCTGCAGTTCTTCAAGCCGCCGAAATATCTTATCGCGCATGTCATTAACTGTCCCCGACGTGTCGGACAAAACAGCAGTTTCGTAGAGTTTTGAACTGCCAAATTCGCTTACGGTGGAAAATGAACTTACAGATTCCTCAAAGGCAAAGTTTAAATCCGAAGACACCCCCTCAATCTCAATCACGTCCTCAGAGAAAGGGTCTAAGTTGACAGAGCAAACACTAACGTCCCCGAGAGGCTTGCAACCACGTGGAAGCTTCCTTCCAGATAACGGGATAACCACTTCTCCCTTATACTCGTACTCGGAAGCGTTGCGAATAGAGACTGTGGCAGTATCACCATGAATGACATAGTTCACCTCCACGGCGGGCACTGCAAGGAGCACTTCCCCCACACCATCAAAATACACGTATTTCCCGTCGTACGAAACATTATCGCTCGCGGAAACAACATCCCCGCTAAATGGATACTTGACAGGGATGGGAAGTCTGTTCCTGACCCTTAGGTACTTGTGACCCATGGATGCGCCCCACTCTTCAACCTCAAGCTCCACGGGCATAACTTCTGCATCGATGAGAACAGAGCCGCTTCCCCTCAGACTTGCCGTCCTTCCATTGGCAGATATTGATATCCACAGCCCGTTAGACTCGACGACGCGATACGCAAGCACCTGGAAGGGCAGGTCGTAATTCACAAGGAGGTCAGCACCGCCGGCGTCCAGGAGAAAACGAACCCTTACAGAGGAAACCGTTTTAGCGTTAAGATATCCGTCAACAAGGACCTCCGGCTTTACCATGCCCTCTGCAGCCTTGCGCAGTTTCAGATAAATTTTGGTTTCCCGGGAAATGGCCTTTGCAAGGTCTGAATCGCAGATAAAGTCTACCGGGTTGGCAAGATGCTCCGAGCGGAGAGATGGGTCGTCGTATATTGATAACAACGCTTCCACAGACCTCCTCAGCTGCAAATACTGAGAATAAAGCTCGGATGAAAGTATTTCCGAGTGCTTTCTCTCACGGTAACGGAGACAGCAGTCGATACGGTCCCCAATTTCGCCACCAACGCAGGGATAGTCCTCGGGAAGCACAGAGCCACAGGAAACGGCGGACTCGCAGGAAGCAAGGATTGCCTCGTCGCGCGCATAGTTTGCATCGAGGGCCATCAACTGAAGTGCCTGAACACAGAGGGAAAAATCAGGGTTTTCCTTCAGCGCTGCAGCGTAGCCGGGGAGAACGGATTTCAAGTATCCGGAACGGGGACGGTATTTCGACACGGTTTTGTAGCAGGACTCAGCAAGGGCTGAGATTTCATTCGAGTACCGCTCGAGGTCGCCCTTTACCTTCGCCAATTCTTTGAAAGCTCTTTCCGCACGCCAGTACGCAACTAGGTAGTTGTTCTCCCTGCGAATGTACGCATAAACGTTCCCCTCTATGAATTTCTTCAGTTTTGCCGCACGTATGCGGGCATCAGCGGGCAGGGAAGACGGCTCATCCGCAACAGAAACTTCGAGGCCACGGTCAGATGAGAAAAAGGAAAGCATTTCGGGGGATAGCTGCGATGAACGATACTCAACATCGGAGGACAGTTTTACGACAGCATCGTACGTCCTTCGCGCATCTTCAAGAATGCCCTGCGCAGACCTGTCATACCCGTTCACGACAGCATAATACTCATCTAAAAAGCGAACAGCCTCTGAATACACCGAATCGCGCGTGCCCACGGCGGAATTCACGACATCCCCTGGGTCCAGCTTACTGAATATTCCCTGAAACACTGTAGACACTCCTGCAAGTATCTCCCGGGAGAGATTGGGGGCGATAACCCTGCCAAATTTCCCCACATATACCAGAACACGGGGAACCTCCACACCTGCCGCGGTAAAGACTGTGCGAATCGCAGGATGCGTATCCTTGTACCGGGAAATCGCCACGCCAAGAGCAGTAGAAGGCGTATTGCCCTCGTAGGCACGCACAGCGTCGACGGCGGTCGAGTACACAGAGCGAAGGTCCGCATAGGGAACGTACGTTACGCCACCGCGATACATCTCGTCAGCTATCGCCCCCGCTTTGCCCACGAGTTTGGAAACAGACTCGTTGGCGTAGTGGAGGGCATTCGCCGCATCGGGTGCAGTCTTGGAAGTTGCAGAGGAAACGAGCTCGGGGACCGCGCTGACGTTAAACTCGCCCTCACATATGTCCTTGGCAGCATCGTAGAGCTTCAGGGCGCGGTTAGAGTAGTACCAAGAACGACCGACAAGGTTTGCGTACCAAGGAGCCGTATCCATAACACCGGTGGCCTTCGTGCATGAAGAGACGGAAGAGCATGGCGGCACGTCAAAGGTGACGAGATTTCCAAGATGGCAGGAATAAAGGTATATAATGGCTGCACCAAAAAGAAGAAGCTGCGCCAGACTGACCGCCAGCCCCCGCCCCACAATTAATTATGTTCTTCGCAGTTTATATACGCAGTAGTTCTCTACCTTTTCCCAGTTCCTGAACCAGAAACGCCCGTAGAACAGCTCACCAGCCAGGAGAAGGGGGAACCAGTGCCGGTCATCCGCCCACATATTATCGTAGGGGATGCCATCCAAATCGAACCAATGGGGCTCCGCCTCGTCGCTCTCACAGAGCTCGCCCTCGTAGGAATCCGTGACAAAGACGTGGACTACCATCTCCAGGCGGTCGTTGTTGTAGAATTCCAGTGCGCCGCGCCACTCGAGCGGACCCGGAGCGGCACAGAGTTCCTCCCTGAACTCGCGGACCGCCGCCTCCTCAAGCGTTTCGTCGTCGTGGACCTTTCCGCCAGCGCCGTTAAAGTATCCCTCCCCAAAACCCCTTTTCTTGCGTATAAGGAGGATTTTTTCATCTCGAATTACGTAAACAAGAGTATATATCTTCGGTTGCTGGAACGCCATGGGAGAAAATGGAAGAAAAAGGGTTTAACGTATGTAGTCCGTGGGCTCGGGAGGCTTGGGCTCTTCCTTTGGAGGAGCGAGCATCTTCTGCAGGAGCGCCTCAAAGCCCTGCGCCGCGTTCTCCAAATCCGAAAGGTCTAATTCGTTCCCCAGATACGAAAGAATCATCCTCGTTACTGCAAGGGCAGCTCCTGGGTCTCCGTGCATCGTGAGTTGCGCGGATGTCTCGCCCATGAGACAGGCGCCGCGGAATCCCTCCAGCTTGCCGAGGCCAAGAAGCATACCTGCCAGCCCCGTGATTGCTCCTCCCTTGTCCACCTTCGCGCCCAGCTCGACGAAACGCTTGACAATCTCCTCATCAGTACCCGCAACGACAACCCCGGGCTTCTCGCTCAGCCGCTGGGCACCGCGGTCTATGCCTGCAAGCGTATATATCTCCTCGACGCCCAGCTGCCTTGCAAGGTTCAAAATCTCGGCGGCGTACTCGTAGAACTCGGCAGGGGATGAGCCAACGGGCTGCGAATCACCTGTCAGAAGAAAGAAGGGGTCTTTCGCATCCACATAGTATAATTGATTCCTAATGAGTCGGAGAACGCCGTTCTCCTCTATAACGACCTGCTGAGGGAAGTACTCAGAGAATATATCTGCAACGAGCACCGGATTTGCCTTGTTAATGATGTAGGCGGCGGCGACGTGGCCAACCCTGCCTATTCCCGGCAGGCCAGTTACGAGATACCTCGCCCTTTTTTCCTCGTCGTGGAAGATTGCACGCATACAGAAATAGAGGATACTTGTTCGTTTAAATCAGGCCCCACTGGAGCTTTGCCCTTCGACGGTACTCGCCCCATCTGTCCTCTGGGGAAAAACGGGGAGGATGGGCAGAAACTGTTCTTTCCCCGCACACAGGGCATACATCTTTGAGGGTATACCTTCCACACTTGGGGCATTTGCGCAGACGCAGTCTCATGCCTCAACACGCTCCCAAGATGCCTCGCCACCGTGCTTCCGGACAAACTCTTGCAAATCTTCGCAGACAGACGCGAGAAGCTTCTCCGCACTCTTATAGTCCGTCGTAGTAACCTCTATTGCGTAGGTGGGGGCGCCAACGTAGTATATCTTTGCCTCTGCATGCTCCTGGCCAAGAATCCTCTCCTTCGCACGGAGAAGTGCTTCCCTGATGATTCTTGCACCGAACGGACCGGGAACACGGATGTTCACGTTCGCCCGCACCGTCTTCCTCGGTATCTCAATGCTCTTCTGGGCAACAGCGATAATTGCAGCCTTCCAGTCAGCAGGGAGGTCAACGTCGTCCAGAACATGCTTGCCCGTGAAAACGACCTCCTCAAAGGCGGTCAGGGCATCCCCGAAGACGTCTGCAAGCTTCTTTTCTATATCTGGAATTTCAGACTCGGGGCGCGCAGCCATCTTCGCCGCCGCACGAAGCAAACCACGGCCCCTCTTCTTCCTGCGAAGCTCATCGAGCTTTCTCTTCTCAATGGCGCCGGAAACACGCTTGAGGGATAAATCACACATCTTCTTATGGTGGGAAACGTTGAGAACCTTTGCTACTCGCATCTGGCCCTCCTTGACGTGGTGGCGGATGTTCTTAACCCATGAGTTGGAAATCTCCGATATGTGGATGAATCCGCGGTACCCGGGGTACTCTGGGAGCTCAACGAACACCCCGTAGGGCACAATGTCCTTTATGACTACTATGACGTAATCCCCGGCGTTGGGTCCTTCCGCGCTCATGTTAACGTCTCCACCACTTTTCCTAGTATTTTTGCCTTACCACCCGTGGGAATCGCAATCGTTTCGCCACAGGTGAGGCACTTTACATGCATGGCAGCCTTGTTGAAAACAATCTGCTCGTTCCCGCAGTTGGGGCACTTAACCACGAGGAACCTAGACCTCGGCATTGGAATCCTCTTCATCTTGAATCACCTCTGCGAAGTTCCTGACCAGCAGGATGTTAGCAATCTCTTCTGGCAGCTCCGCGGTCTCCCCTGCAGCGTACGGACCGTATGTTTTGAAGTCCGTACCTACAAACTCCGGGACCGCTTTTAAGATTTTAACCCGAACGGTCTTTAAACGCTTCTCTTCTAACTGCCTGCTCTCTGTCACCTTCTCCACGGGCGGCTCTGCACCCTCCTTCAGCCCGACGTCCACAAGGGCCCGCTCCCTGTAACGCCGAACTGTCTCGACAACGTCCCGGTAAAGGTCCTTCTCCCAGCCCACGATGTTCTCCGGCTCCCATGCCTCGTCAAACATGCTGGCAAGGGCGAGCGTTACGATTTTGCGCTGGCGGATTGATATGATGTCGTTCACGAGCTTGACAAGGTTCGCGAAGAGCACGAGACGCTGTATATCCTGCTCACGCCAGGCACGCTCCACTTCCTTCTTCTCCTCGTCTATATACTTCTTCAGAAGGCTGTAGAAATCGGGTTCCACGCGCGTTAGACGCGTATGAGATTGCTTCTCCAGCCGGTAAAGGTTCCTCAACCTCGAGTAGTTAATCTCCAATGCGCGACCCCCTTGCTCAAAAGGAATATACTAACATGAAGAGGTAACTCCACATTTATATCCTGAAACGGTCCCCAGGTCTCGCCGGCAAACTCGAATTCGGGTGCATAGTCCACGTGCAGAGACAGGTACGGGCGCTCGGGAAGCGCCACCGCGTCTCTATACGGGTCGAAGGCCTTCAGATTAGTTATACTCTTGGCAAGAAGCCCTGTGCTTCCGTGTATAGAGTCGGGAACACGTATGAGGCGGTGAATATCCACAGACGTATTCGTATCTATTTCCTTGCCCATGAATGGCGACAGCGTCTTCACAAGGGCGGAGAGGGAGGCAAAGGCGTCATCACCCTTCGTATCGATGAATGGCCACACCCCGTTCTCTATCATCTCGACGATTTGCCCCCTGTCACGTGCAATCCTGCGTGCGACACCGGGATGTACGCCCATGCGCACAAGCTCGGACGCGTCGCTCACCCTCGAAATAATCTCTATGATGTTCCGGGCAATTCTGCCCTTCCATGCGGGGTCCGTGGGCTTTGGACCCCGCGGGGGAACCCTAGACACATCGAAGAAGTAGCGAACGTCTATGTTCTGGCCCGTGACGTACTCGACAATCTCTATGCGCGCTTCCTTGTCCAGCTCTCGCAGCGCAGGGGAGCGGACATGTATATGGTATCCCCTGTTCCCCGAGAAGTTTATAGATATCTCCTTGGAAGATATGCCGAAATCGTTCATTAGGAAATCCTTTACAAGGGTATCGACCTCTTCCTTCAGTTTCTCTTCCCTCTCAGGGTCGGGAAACATGATAACCTTTGCAGGGTCGCCACACTTGGGGCATATCCCCACTTTGAATCCCCTAAGCTCGGAGACGAGGCCCTTTGCACCGCAGTGGGGGCAGACCCATACATCGTTTGGTGAGAACAGCCCGAGCTCGTCCGCATCGAACTCGAATATCATATCCGCACCGAGAAGGCCCTTCGCCTCCATGGGCGTGGCATCGGGGCGCTCAAAGTATCCCACGGAGTACGAAATGTAGAGGGGGGCCTCCTCTCTGAGGTAGTTACGGAACTCGCGACGCGATACAAAGGCCATGTGCCGCCTCACAATCTTCCTGCCATAGTCACCGACGCCAAACTCCCTCTGCTCCAGAGCCGGGGGCGGCGGAACGTCGTGAGACCTGTAATATCGGCGAAACGCGTCCCTGAGTATCCTCGCGATTTGCTCACTCATTCAAGCACCCCCATGCCACGGAGCATCTTGACGAGACCCGGGTCGGTGGATTCCACCTTCTTCAGGCCCCACGGCCGTATACCCTTCCTCTTCGCAAGGAGCGCTTCATCCTTCACCCACGATGGAGGTATTTTGCCACCTCCCTGCCGAGAGAGCCACTCGTTAAGGACGGAGACTGCCTCTTCAGGTGTCAGACCCTTTATGTTTACGAGATACGGCGCTAACCAGTAGAAAATGATGCGTTTCCTTCCGTCAGGAATGCCAGAGGTGGAAAGGATGGACTCTATGAACGAGTAGCCCTTCGCTGTCTTTGGAGAAGATGAACGGCGAACAGGCACTGCCCGCCGTGCATAGTCCACGTACGCCTTCGGTATCTTCGACGGGTCGAGGGGGAGCCCCCGTATGGACAATGTATACGCGATATCGCCGGCGAACAGCCGTGCACGCTCGTCGTCAAGATGCACAATACCCCTTTCAACATCAACGTAGTAGAGCTTCGTTTCCGGGTAGATGTGGCTGTATTTCATATACTCAGGAAGCGGAATCGCAGAGGGGTCTATTCCCAGCTCCACAAAGAATTCCACGGGGTCGTAACGCCGCGCCCTCTCCGCATAGAACTTCCCGAGCAGCTCATAATAGTAGTCGCTCCCCAACGCTGACGCAAACATGCGGAAAAGAATGAAGTGCAGAAGCTCCGTCCGCTCATCTAAGACGGGAAGGTCAAAGTGCTTCAGGAGAATCTGTCGGAAACGGTCGGACGCAGACGAGAGGGTAGCGTCGTCGAGGGCAGTGGGGTCTATACCAAGACGTTCCGCCCTCCTTGCAGCAGAAGGGAGAAACGGGTACACGGCGTAAAAGGACTCCACGGTATAACTTGGGGGAAACGCTACAAAAAGAGAAAAGGTTCGAAATGTGAACCGTCAGAGTATCATATGTGCGAGATAGAAACGGAGCGATATGTCCCCTATCTTGTAGGATATGCTCAGGGGCGTGTCGTTGCCGAAGGAAAGCGTCACAAAGCTGTCCGGGTCCGCCGGACGTATAATATTCTGCAGGAATGAGAGGGAATAACGAGAGACTGCCTCCGGACCGCCCTCTATTCTGACGGCGTCGCCCTTCCTGGCAACAGTCCTCGTCACGCCCGCCTGTCCCTTTGCCTCCACCATGAATATGTCGTCACGTGCTACAATGACGGCGGAGGACGAGAATATGCCAGCGTCCTTCAGGGCATCCTTCATAATCTTGCCGAGGATTTGGACAGTGACCGCCCCCTCAACGGGGGACATTTCCACATCGTGGTCCGGGATATCCATAAGAGGGACGTAGAACTCCCTGCGGAGAGAACCGTCCGGTCGTTCAAGGACAACAGAGAGATTAACGTCCTCAAGCACCATGCTCAGCCGTTCCCCTCCAGAAACGCGCGCCAGAATCTTTGCATACTCATTGAGGTCAAGGGGAACACGTATGGGGGAGCTCGCCAGCTCATATCTGGAAAATATGGAACGCGGAGCAAAGAAGTCCACAAAGACGACTTGAGATGGGTCTATCGCCCGCAGGCGGACGCCATCTTCCCCGAAGTAAAAAACACCCTCGGGAAGAAAGGAGTAGAGGGCATCCACCGCCTGCTTCCACGGCTTCGGGTCTTCAAGGAGGACGTGTAGCTGCTCCATGCTATCAACCCGTCTCTATTCTGGGCGCCAGGAAGTATACAAAGTTTGCATCACCTATCGCATACGCCAGCTTCAGGGGCGCATCCGTCGAGAGGGAAATGGTTATTGCAGCGCTCTTGTTTGCCTGTGAGACCATGTCCTCCAGGTAGTCAAGCGGGTACGATGCCCTTGCACGCTCGGAGACATTCAGGTCGAGGAGCGCATCGTGAACGTCCTTCTTCAGCTCAAGGGCGTACTCGCCCTTGCTGCCAGACGCCCGCATCGTGAATTCCTCTGGCGTGACTTCTATGGTCACGTGCGTAGAGAAGGAAGATGCGTCGTCCAGCGCAGATGCGAATACGTCCGCTATAACCTTTGCGGTGGCGGTGAATGGTATCTTCGGGAGCGGAAGCTCCATACCGCCGAGGTCGAGGACCGACAGGACGAAACGGCGGCGCGCACGGCCGACGAGCTCAATCGTGAAGCGGGAACCGTCCTCGGAAAGTGACATTTCAACGGACTCTGAGGACTTCGCCTTCTTGAAGACGTCCTGAAGGTCGGAGAGATTCAGGCCCACCTTCACAGGACCGGGAACATCGTACTCGCGGAAGGCATGCTTTGGAAGGGAGAAATCCACCATCGCAATCTTAGATGGGTCAGTCGCGCGCAGCTTCATGCCCTCCTCATCGAATATGAACTCCCCTTCGTCGATAAGAGCTGAAAGAGCCTTCACACTCTTCTTAAGAACATCTGCGCTATCAAACACCACTTTCATTGTAAACCCTCCTTTCCAGTTCGCGTATTTGAGCGTAAAGAGCCGGGTCAACCTCGCTCATATCCTGAATGACTTCCGCCCTAATTAATAGTCCATCCTCCGATTTATAAGCCCTGCCTACAACGCGAACGAGGCCGCCTTCCCGAATTTTCTCGGCGAAGAGCGAGTCTTCAAGTATAAAGGTGGCCATACCCGTTCCGTCGTCAATCTTTCCCTCCATTCTATTCGGCTCGAATTCGACAACCGTGCACAGAACTGCAACACGCTCGCCGTCGCCGGAAACCTCAGAAATCGTTAAATCCTTTGCATGCATGCGACGGGAAGCCACGATATACTCTGGGGGCAAAGGGCATATAAATGACCTCTTCCATCTATGAGCATGGAACGCGCACCCACGGGAATAGACGGTCTCGATGAGCTGATAGAGGGCGGAATACCGAGAAGGAGGATGGTCCTCGTATCAGGGTCCACGGGAACTGGGAAAACGATTTTCTCCGCACAGTTCATATACAGGGGAGCAGTGGATTACGGCGAGCCGGGGGTCTTTGTAACTCTTGATGAGAGACCTGCCACGATTCGCGAAGACATGCTCCAGTTTGGCTGGGACTTCAAGGCGCTTGAGGACAAGGGCATGATACGTATTATTGACGGGACGGTTACGAAGGTGGGTATACCGTCCGAGGAGGAATACGCGCTCCCCGAGACGGGCTTCAGCCTAGATAAACTCCTTGTGGAAGTCATAAAGGCCGTGAAGGAAATGGGAGCGAAGCGTCTCGTCGTAGACTCTCTTCCCGCGCTGGGCTTCAAGTACGACACGGAAGTGGAGGTGCGAAAGGCAATTCTGAAGATGTCGTACGTCCTGGCAAAGACGGGGGTCACATCAATTGTCACGACAGAGATTCCGGAGAACGCAGGCGTGTACTCGAAGTATGGCGTGGAAGAGTATGTCGCAGATGGGCTAATTGTTCTGAGATACGGTTCTCTTGGCGGAAGGGCAACGAGAACACTACAGGTTCGTAAGATGCGCGGCACAAAGCACTCGGAGTTCGTCCACCCGCTGGAAATAACGAGAGAAAGGGGAATAGTGGTGTACCCCATAGAGGGGCTCTAATCACACTTCCTTGTCAGAAACGCTCAACGGCTGCTTAAAGTCGAAGAGAGAGTCGTCCCCGCTGTCGCCGGGCGCGGGACCCTCCGGTGCTGGCGCATTTCCCTGCTGCTCCGCCGGGTGCCCGTGCTCGAGTATATCCAGTATGTAAAGATACGCATCAACAAGCTCATCCAGTTCCACCTTCTCCCTGTGTGTCTCCAAAAATATTTTCAGCAGTTCCAGGGCAACTTCGCGGTTGTCCATGTGGTTAAAACGCCCTGCTCATTTATAATCATTCCTTCAAGCGGACCGCCCGAACGTACCCCCGCACATTCAGACGGCGCATTTCTATAACCCCCAAGGCCTCAAGCTCCCTCAGATAGTTACGGAATGCGCGGAGGGTAATCTTCCCCACTCTGCGCACGTAACGCTCATAGAGCTCGCGAACGGTCAGCTCCCCTTCCGCCCTGAGTATCTCGACAATGGGAACGTACTTCGGCTCGAGATGCTCGTGGCGGGAGGATACGATTTGCGGTGCAACGCTGCGCACATGCTCGGGAGTTATCCTGTCTGCCCCACTCCGCTCGGCAAGAACCGCCGCCTCGTAAAGACAGGAGATGGCAGCACGGGCATCTCCCCCACGTTTCCATCCTATGGCTGCACACAGGCCGAGGATGTTATCGTCATAGCTCCCGTCGGCGAGGGCGAGCTTTGCACGCTCGCGGAGGATGTCCTTCAGCTGCGGGACGGTGTACGGTTTGTACTCTATCTTCCTAGAGAAGAGCGTGGAGTATATGCGCGGGTCCAGCCTGTACACGAAGGATTCGGTGTTCGCTATCGTTATGATGACCGCCGGTATTTCCAGAAACTCGTGCAGACGTGAAAAGTCGTAAAGAACCTCCGAAGACTCGCGAGAGAGGCGGTCCACCTCGTCAAGGACTATGACTGCGCCTCTTGAGTCGTTCAGACGGGAGAATATGCGGTCGTATGCCTCATCCGGTGCCACCCCCCGCCGCGGGACGGGCACACGCAGCTCCTTGGCGAGAAAGGAAATAATGGAGTAACGTGTGCGGTAAACCCAGCAGTTTACGTACGTCTGGAAAGTCAGCGGGGAGTACGAAGACAGCTCCCGGAGAACGTAACGTACAGAGGCAGTCTTACCCGTTCCGGGCGGACCAACAATGAATACGTTGGAAGAGCGGCCCGACTCGAGGGCATACGAAATTGTAGATGCAATGTCTCTCATCTGGGCCTCTCTGTGGGGGAGAACATCGGGAATGTAGTCAGTATCGAGGACTTCGGGACGGAGAAGTATGTCGGCACTCGGCGCATCAAAGAGGCCCATCAGAGAAAAAGGGAAGGGAGTTTATAAATTAGTGGCGCTGCTCCTTTCCGCTGACCGTCCCGTAAATGTAGAGTATAAGGAACGTGGCCATTGGTATGGAATTTGCAAGCGCCACCGCAAGGGCTGCTGCGACTGCTGAGAGCCAGCGTACCTGCTTTATGGCGTACAGAACCAGTGCGACAATGGGCATGGCGTAAGCTACGTACGCCAAGAGCAGAATGGCCTGAGGCGCGAGCTGTGGATTGATGGCTATATTATATATCTGGTACGCGCCAACAAGGGCAGAAACAACCAGGAGCGTCCATATTGCAAGCGTATACGCGTCCTTGCACATGCTATCACCCTGAAAAGAAGGGACACCTCGTATAAATACCTATCGGAGGAGTTTCCAGCGGAGGACTGTTACGTATGAGTCCGGGCCGATATCTGGGTATATCCTGCGCAGATGCTTTATGAGGGCATGGAGAGATTTGAACCCCTCCATCTTTATCTCATGCTCGCTCAGTTCCCTCAGTTTTTTAACGTAGACGTGGGTAATCTTTGCACGGGCGATTGGCTTCCCGCGGACAGCAAGATAAACGATGTTGCCGGGCCGCACATCGTATTTCCTGCCGTAGCGTATGGTGATTCTCTTCCTTCCGGTGAGCACATCCTTCTCATACTCCGGACGGAAGTGGAGCATCAAGAGAGCTCACCCAGATACCAGCGGGCAAGCCCGTAGAGGATTCTGTCCAGCCGCCGCGCGACCTTCATGGGATCCTTATTGAACACGTCCCCCACACCCTTCCACGTGCGCTTCTTGAGCACCTTCTCTATGAGATACAGGCGGTCCTTGTCCTCCATGGGCGGCTCCATGCGCCCGATGAAGTAGTTTATCGTCATGCGGTATACGACCTCCGAGACGGCGTCGTAGTGCAGACCGCCCTCCACCATGCGTTTGAGCTTTCTCTTCTCCGGCGTCGTGAGGTCGAGCGGGACGTCCCTGCGCTCCCCCGATGCGAAAAGCTGAAGGGCAACCTCTGGGTCCATGTTCCTGTAGAAATTATCGAGCTCGTAGGCAAGGCGCAGCTTCATACCGAAGTTCGATACATTGATTATATCTTTGATTGCCTGTCTGAGCGGGTGCAGGACCGCCGTAGAATACTCCCCGGACTCTGGGTTGCGCTTGGGCGAAACGTGGACAGGTATAAAGCCGTTCTTGAGCCAGAATCGGAGAAGCTGCTCGGATGCTCCGAAGACTGCGCCCACCCATGCATACTCGTTTTCCACCGCATAGCTTATGAGGTTTTTGAGGCCGAAGGAACCGATACCCCTCCCCTGAAGCTCAGGATGGGTTGCAATTCGGACGACACGCAGCCCCTTTGCGCGGGCAAAGTTGTCGTAGCCGTAGTACTTGAGCATGAGGTCGGGGACAATGTTCCCCTGGACAATTTCTCCCTCCTTAAGCAGGTCGATAACCGCCTTTGGCAGCCCCCCCTCCTCCGCCACCTGAAGGGAGCACACAACCTTTCCGGACTCCGTCTTGACGACGAAGGCATTCTGGTTCGGCGCATCCGCAAGGATTGCAATATCGCGCGGGTTGTTCCGGTAATGCGCGTAGACGTAAATACCGATAAACTGGCGCAACGTCTTCTCGTCCTCAAGAAACAGCTTCTCCACATCCAGTTTCTCGAAAACAAGCTTACCCTGCTCTATTTCCTTCAGGTCTTTCTTTGTAAGGTCTGCCGGCTCTGCATCGAGGAGGAAAACGTCATAGAGCCAGGATTCAATGGGGTCCCCCTCGCCGTAGCGAATGGGCTCACTCATACGGAGCTGGTGCACCTCGAACTTTTTCTCCAGCGCCGGGAGGAAGCGGTACTGGAAGAGGCGGCCGGTTCCCTCATAGCCGTGGGTAGTCGTGGAGAATATAATGCGCTTGTAGCGCCGCAGGAACGCCTTCAAAATAGACACGTAAATACCTGCTGCCTCGTCAACCACGAGTATGTCCGCCTTGCGCTCCACTGTATCCAGCGGTTCAAGAAATGCCACCTCGCCGCCGGATTTGACCCTTATCTCCCGTTTCTTATCTTTATACTCCACTCCGAGGGCATCAAGACCTATTTTTATGAATTTGAAGACCTCTTCAGCGTTCTGAAAGGATGGTGCGGTTACAATGACCTCCCATTTTTTCTGGGAAAGTATGCCCGCCAGGGTAAGACCTATAGCGGCAGACTTGCCACGCCCCCTATCTGCAAGAACAACGTACGCATGCTTCTTATTCTTTGGAACGGATTCAAGGGCGTGTATGACGTTAATCTGGTCCTGAGTAACCGCCAGTTTGTATATCTCCTCGGGGAACTCCCTGTCCTTCGGTATTTTCAGCCTCTTTACCTTCTTCTTTGCCTTTTTCTCCTTTGGCTTCTTTACGAGCTTCCCGTCGTCGGAGAGAATGTATATGCCGTCGTGCTCGAAGAGCTTCTTCACAACCCGGTTGAGGAATATGTTCCTGCAGTCCTCGACGGAGTACGGCGGCGTGACGACGTACTGCCCGTGGAAGTAAAGCTTAGAGGATACCCACTTCGGAAGCTCGGGAACGAGGAGGATTATGACACCCGGACCGCGGACCGTCTCCACTATGATGCCTATGTCCCGTGGGGGGAAGTTCTCATAGGCATCAAGGACGAGGACGTCATAGGTCCTGCCAAGCACGGTGTTGGCCATGGCAAAGGGCTTCTTCTGGACGAGGTAGCCAAGCCCGTGTATGTTTCTGGCAAACTCCTTGAAGCGGCGCTCGCCAATATCCGATTCCTTCGGAAACTCCGCAAAGTAGAGAAGGTCCTTCCCCACGTAATTCTTCGCTTCTTGAAGTATGTTGCCCACTACCTTCATGCCCCTCTTCCAGTCGCCGGAGACCACGAAGAGCCGACGCTGACGAGTGACCTTTGCCGCCTCAAGTGCCTCCCTGACAAAATCCATTCTACTCACCGTAAGTGTCCGCCACATACACCTCTGTCAGCACGGCCAGTGGCAGGACGAAGGATATCGCCTGGTAGAGAACAAGGAGGAAATCGGAGAGCGGCGGGAAGTACATCGCAATCGCGTTGAAGAGATACAGAAAGAGGGATGTGACAACCGCCACACCAAACATGTAAATGAGTATGCGTATCCACCTCCGCCGACCCACGAGCACACCATTCCTCAGGGCCTTGGAGACAGAATCGGCGTCGAGAACGAGGGAAACCATGGAAGGGGACACGATTGGGACGTAGACAAGCAAAAAGACGAGGAATAGCACGAAAAAGGTCACCAGAAGGGTAACGTTTGAGGAGAAGTAGAGCATGAGGGAGAAAAGCAGGAGAATGGGCGCAAATACAACGATTCCAAGTATAATGAACGGTATAATCGCTTCCACTGCCCGTTTGAATGGATTCTCGGGGTAGCCAATGCGTTTTTTACCTATCCAGCCAATGACAACGAGCGAGAGGTACGTCAGAAGTATGCCATAAATGAGCATGGAAAGAAGCGTCAGGGGGTCACTCAGGGAAGAGAGAGCATCGTAAAACGCTGGCCGCATGGATAGAATCGGATTCGAAGAGCTGAGAATGGTGAGAACGTATGCAGACTGAACGGATGAAAGGACCGAGCCGAACGCGTAGAAGAGGCCGTAGAGGAATAGAATTACAAGCACAAGGAGGCCCACATCTGCAGCGTCCGCCAGAACCCTCTTGAACAGAGCCATCAGAGAAAATACGCCCTGGAAGTATTTAAATGCGCAAGCACGAGATTTATAAACCCTACTTAACCGTTCATAGCGATTGCCATGGTGGAGGAGAAGGAGGAGCTCAAGGACGAAGACTACTACGAGGGCGAGGAAATCGACGAAGAGGAGTGGGAAGAGGAAGACTGGGACGAAGATGAATAGGACGAGGACTGGGACGAAGACGAGGACTTAGACGATGAAGATTACGATGAAGAATGGTAAGGGTCAAAACCATCTATTTTTTCCACTTCCAGCGGCTGTACAACGAACCCCGACCTCCCGTTCAACGTAAAGGGAAGTCTGGCAAGAGACGCGCCGCCAGCGGTTACCTGCGAATCAACCCCGTACATCCGTAGCTCATCAACGAGCCGTCTCCGCTCGGATATGGGGAGCAAAAAGGCATCGGGGTCAAAGACGTGTATATGAAAACCGCGGCCGGAGAAAACGACCCGCAGGTCTGAAAACATCTCAGAAAGGTAATCGTATGCCCCGAGGACCGCAGCCTTTAAATCCTCGAATCGCTGCGAGGGTATGCGCTCAGGGTCAATGTCAAACATGAGCTCCTGCCCCAGAAAATTTGGACAGTTCGCACAAAGGTTGTGGCGGCGGAAGAATCTCAGGGAGCATCCAGCACATAGAGATGGGTCAGAAACTACGTTGCGCCAGTAGTATACACCCTCTGGCAGATATTTGAGCAGTTTGCGGCGCAGGTCCTCCGGAGACGAAACGTCCCGCAACCATATCATACGTACGTTTCGCTTGAAGACGAGGGCACGCAGGCGAGGGTGAACGATACGCGTGTTCCATCCCGGGTTTATGGCAAAAACGGGTCGGGGCGTTACCATCTTTGCCCAAGAGAAGGCAGAACTAGCGTCAAAGGAGCTGTAGAAGCGGCGCCGCTCTTTGAGCGATGAGGGTGGCACGTAGATAATGGTTTTGGAGGAGGAATATATATGGTGCGGATGGCTGAGGAAAAGATACTGGAGCTCTGGCGGAAGAAAGGATTAAAGGAGCCCACAGAGGTGCAAAAGAAGGCATACCAGCCCATTCGCGACGGTAAAAACGTCCTCATAATCGCACCGACAGGTTCTGGAAAAACGGAGGCTGCGTTAATTCCTGTTCTCGCCGAGATGCTCGAAAAGGATGCAAAGCCGGTAACGTTGCTATACATAACGCCGCTCCGTGCCCTCAACCGCGACATGCTCGAGCGAATAAAGTGGTGGGGGGAGCAGCTCGGGTTCAAAGTAGACGTCCGCCACGGGGACACATCCCAGTACAGGAGGTCGAAGCAGGCCAATGAGCCTCCTCACATACTCATAACCACTCCAGAATCCCTCCAGGCAATGCTGCCCGCAGAGAAGATGGGCAAACATCTTGAGAACGTAAGATACGTCATAATTGACGAGATACACGAGCTTGTAGCAGAGAAAAGAGGATACCAGCTCGCGATAGCCTTGGAACGCTTACGCGAAAAGACCGGCAGGGAATTCCAGCGCATAGGCCTCTCTGCCACGGTGGGTTCCCCCGAGCTCGTAGCGCGGTTTCTGGCGGGAAAGGGTAGGACGGCAGAGATTATAGACGTGTCCATGCGCAAGGATTACCGTATCCACGTATTCTACCCCATTCCGGACGGGAGGACGAGGAGAGAGGCACAGTCGCTGGGAATGTCGCCAGACGTGCTTGCGCGCGTAAAGGTGCTGAAGGAAATCGTGGACAGGCACAAGCAGGTCATCACGTTCGTAAACACGCGAAACATGGCGGAGCAGCTCTCCCTCTACTTCTCTGCATTCCACGACAGGACCGATGTCCACCACTCCTCGCTGTCAAAAGACGTGCGCCTTTCCGTTGAGAAAACGTTCAAGTCGGGCGAGATAAAGCACCTCATCGCCACGAGCAGCATGGAACTCGGCATAGACGTTGGAGAGGTGGACGCGGTTGTTCAGTACGGCTCGCCGAGGCAAGTGGCACGCCTCATACAGAGGGTCGGCCGCTCGGGGCACCGCTGGGACAGGCCGTCCATAGGATACATCATAGCGCTGGACGAAAACGACTTCGTGGAGTCGTCGGTGATAGCCAAGCTTGCCCAGAGCAAGCGTTTGGAGCCAATAGAGCAGGAAGAGAAGGCATATGACGTTTTGGCACACCAGATTGTCGGAATACTCATGGACTGGGGTGAAATTAGCCTAAGAGATGCCTACGAGATTGTAACACGGGCACAACCGTACGAGAAATTATCAGAAGAGGAGTTCTGGGAGGTTGTCAAGCAGCTGGAATCGGAACGCTTCCTGCGCATACGCGGAGACCGCATAACAAAGTCGAGGGACAGCTGGCGCTACTATTACTACAACCTAAGCATGATACCCGACCAGGAGCGCTTCTCTGTCATAGACACGGTATCGCAGAAGAGAGTGGCATTCCTTGACGAGGATTTCGTTACGTCGTACTTGGAGAGTGGAACGGTCTTTGTGGTAAAGGGCAGGCCGTGGCGCGTCGTCTCCATAGAGGAGCAAAAGGTATACGTTGAGCCGTCGGAGAGCCTTGTCGGTGCAATTCCCGCATGGATAGGCGAGATGATACCCGTCCACAAAAGCGTGGCAGAGGAAGTCTGGCGAGAGCGGCGGAGGATTGCAAACAAGATGGAAACGATAGGGGATGTCGCGGATGTAAGGGACATCGAGCACGTTAGAGACGTCTTCAAGAACGTCCCCGGTGAGAACGAAATCATAATAGAGCAAAGCGAAGAGTACGTCGTAATACACGTTCCCCTTGGCTCAAGGGGAAACACCACCCTATCCCGGCTCTTAGCGGCGGAGATATCGAGGCGCTACGGCATCCCTATACGCGTGTTCTCATCGCCCTACGCAATAGTTCTTGAATTCCCCACACCGGGCTTCGACGCAGGGGAAATTGAGAAGATACTGCGAACTGTGGACCCCGAGGTACTTGAAATCATACTTGAAAACCACATAACGAAGACGAACCTTTTCAAGTGGCGATTCATACACGTGGCGAAGCGTTTCGGCCTCATATCGAAGAGTGCAAAGCTGGATAAAATAAACGTGAGGCGCCTTATCGATGCCCTCGTCGACTCTCCCGTCTACAGGGAAACGCTGAAAGAGCTCTACACGGAGAAGCTCGACGTAGAATCCGTAAAGGAAATGCTCGACAGCGTACGCTCGGGCAGGACACGTATAACAGTAAGAAAGGGAATAGGCAAACTGGGCAAAATGGAGCTCTCAAAGGCGCTTCAGGTACCGGAACTCGTTAACCCGGACACACCGGAGCACACAATACTGGAACTTTTCAAGAATCGCGTCCTTGAGAAGAAAGTGACGCTCATGTGCATATCCTGCGGTGCAGAACACGTATACACAGTCAAGGACGTCCCCGAGCATCCGAGATGCCCAAGGTGCGGCTCACCTCTAATGGCAGTGGTATATGACGTAGAAAAGGCGAGGGAGCTCCTTAAGAAGAAGAGACTGAAGAAATCCGAGGAGAGAAAGATGACGGAGCTCATACGCAGCGCTGAGCTCGTCAAGTCCTTTGGAAAGAAGGCTGTAATAGCGATGGCGGTGACGGGAATCGGCTCCCAAACGGCTGCAAGGATACTGCGGGTACCGTATAGCGAGGAAGAGTTCTGGCGGGCGCTGCTGGAGGCTGAGAGGAACTACTACAGGACTAAGATGTTTTGGGGTTAAAATCAGCGCACCATGACCACAAGGGCGTTCTTTTCGCGGTCAGGGTAGAAATCCACGGTTACCGAGTTTCCCTCGAAGGGCAGAGTGGCAGAAACGTACCAATTATCCCCAGAAACGCTTCTCAGTATATTCGCATCTGCAGAACGGAGGTACTCGATTATCCTGTGCGGAGAATCGGGAATCGGCCGATAATAGAGGAAATACGCCATTCTTCCCCCTACTGGAGAGCCGTGGTGCATGAAAAGAACGGCCTCGGAGTAGATATCATGAACAACGCCGTCTGCAAACACCTCGAGTGGCGCGGTGAGTCGTACACCGCCCTCCCCCTCGGACTCTGGCTCGGAAGCGTTACCTCGGGAATGTAGAAACTGCCAAGCCCCAAGGAGAATAACGACGACGAAGAGTATCTTTACGATGCGGGGCACGTGCATACAGAAATATGGCATCCCCATTTCAAAGGGTTTCGGTTTATCTTCCCTACATGCCCACCATCGTCGTTTCAAAGAAGGACCCGGCGTCCGTCAATATAGGCGAATATCTGACCGAAAACTACTTCGAAAAGACGGACAAGACCTTCGGCAACTACCACGTCTTTAAGTACGGGAACGCAGACCTCATAATCATCGATTCGGAGCACATATACGCCGACTGGCTGGAAGAAAGGTATCCCTCCGACCTATACATCGTAGCGTCCCGACACTCCGCAGAATCGGGTATTCCATGCCTCACAGTCCACACAACGGGAAACTGGGGCGATGCCCTCTACGGTGGACAGAGCAGAACCCTGTCCTATGCCCCTGCCCAGCACATGCTCGCAGCACTCAAGTACCTGGCGGGGCACCCCCTCGAAGGGTTCTCCGTCTCGTACGAGGTAACGCACCACGGGCCGACGCTGGATACCCCTGTAATGTTCGTCGAAATTGGCAGTACTGAGGAGCAGTGGGTAAGAGAAGATGCTGCAGAAATTGTGGGCGAGGCAATCATGGCTGCGTTGAACCCCATAAATGCGCCCGCGGCAATTGGCATCGGCGGGGGGCACTACGCGCCAAGGTTCACACAGATTGCCCTTAAAAAGGGAGTGGCATTCGGGCACATGCTCCCAAAGTATGCATTCCCCTTCGCGGACGAGTACATGCTACGAAAAGCCGTGGAAAGAACCGTCCCGAAACCGAGGTACTACGCGATGCACGGAGTCCCCGACGAAATAAAAAAGATTCTGGCGGAAATCGTAGAGGAATACGGGCTGGAGCGTATCAAGTAATCTGTTTTCCAATCTCTTCATCAAGAGCACGCAGGAACTCTTCCTCCTCCCCCCTCCTTATTCTGGCACCTGCCGCCGGCTTGTGCCCGCCCGCCTCGCCGCCAACCGCTTCCGCAGCCCGCCGCACAGCAACGGATAGGTCTACGCCCTTTCTGACGAGGTCGCCACTGGCACGGGCAGATACCTTCACGTACTCCCCCTCGTCATAGGCAAAGCCAACGATGGGTCTGTCGGCAGGGACGATACCGGAACCGTAGAGCATACCCGCCACAATGCCCACCAGAGATGGGGGAATGGCGTCCCTTGCGTGGAAGTAGTATAAGTGAGGGAGCTCATCCAGACCCGAGCGCTCAACCCACTCTATCCCCCTCCGCAAAGCCTCACGGTGCTCAGAGAGGAGGTGGAGTGCCTTTCTATACCACTCATCCCTGTCCCCGAGGGCGACCTCCACCCCTATCTCCGGCTGGCCGTGACGACCGCAGGCGTTGAGAAGCGTTGCGTACTCCCTAACATCGAAGAGGGGAGAATGCCTGTCCTCTCCGCTCAGCTCGTAGACCTCGCCTATAAGCCGCAGAATCCTCTCCTCACTCCAGCCAACCCGCGAAAGGTACACTGCCAACTCCGAGAACAATCGCCTTCTCTCGTCCTCGCTTAAGTCCACGTAATGTCTCCAGACGCCGTCTCGAACGTACTCTATACCAGCAGAACGGAGAAAGTCAAAAACCGCTTCTTCGTTGGCCGTCAGGCCGGGAAGTATCGGGTCGGAGGAGTAGAGGAACATGTAGGGGAGTGGGCGGGATGCGCGTCCGTAGAGAGCGAGGTCCCTGTAGGCAAAGAGCTTCCCAGAGGCTATGGCATCGCGGAGAAGAACCTCCCGGTTAAAGCCAACGAGCTGATTGCCCACCAGCTGCACATCTCCAACGGCACCAACAACCGCCACATGTGCCATGTCTGTTTTCCCTGTAAGGGCACGGTAGAGGGCATATGCAACGCCCGCCCCGCTGATTTCGCGTGCCCCGTCCATTCCAAAGATGTGAGGGTGCAAAAGGAGTGGATAGTCCTCTCCCGGCGGAATCTGGTGATGGTCTAATATGATGAAGGGCTTTTCGAGGCGTTCGCGCAGGAGAGGTAGCTGCCCGACGCCCATATCCGCGAAGATAAAGTATTCTCCTGCGTCCGCAACACGGTCCAGCTCGTCGGAGTAGAGCTGCTTTAGGTTCACGAATCGCACTTCCTTCCCCAAGGAGCGCAATGCAGAGACGAGGATTGCCGTTGACGTGATTCCATCGGCGTCGTAGTGCCCAACAACCAAAATATCGTCCCACTTGCGCACCACGTCTGCCAACCGCTCGGCCAGGCGAAAGAAGCCGTCCACGAATGTTCATGAGTGGAAGGTTTTAAGGAGAAGACGCGTATTTTATTTGGGGATGAATATGAAGGCAAGTGAAGAGGTAATCAAGACGCTTGAGATGCTCAAGAGCGCGGGATTTGAGCCGGTCGACGCGATATTCAAGGGCATGATAACGGTCATGAAAAAGAGCCAGCTCGACTGGCTGCAGCAGCTCGCCGACGCGAAGGAGGCAGTCGGCACAATCACAGTCATCTACAAGACACCAGACGGAGACGTTAGGACGATTGAAATTCCGGTGGGAGAAATACCGTCGGAGGAAGAGGTAGGTGGAGGTCAGTAAGTTCCGTCAACCACTGGCATACTTCGTCGCAGGGCTGCTCATAGCAGCCCCCGTATTCTACGCTCTGGGCTACTCGATAGCGGAGTCCAGCGCCGCGAACCGCATTAAAGCTATGGAAACAAAGTATGGGCTTGCAAAAAAAGCCCTGGAAGTGCAAATAAATAAGAATCAGGAGCTGGAAAGCAGAATAGCGTACCTAGAGGCAACCGTGAGGAACTTGACAAAGATTCTGAACACCGTTTACGACAGCATCAAGGACGTGCACGTCTCCGCTGAGTACGATGGAATAAGGGTGGAGGCACAGGCTCTGTACATTGTGAGCGGGCGGTTCTGTATAGACGTGATGATGGAGAACACGACAAACGTGCAGAAGACGTTTACAATCCAGATTGTAGGGAAGGGCGTAAGCGGAGATGCGAAGAAAACGACCCTGTACTCAGGCGAGTCAAGAAAAGTGCAGGTGTGCGGAAACCTGCAGGACATTGCCTCCGATGCAACGATAACCATCGACGGGAACGCTATCCTGCGGGTAGTCCTTGTGGCTGAATAATCTGCCTGCAGGAATATATAATCTCGACCTTGAAAGGATAGTAGCCAACGGTGCAGCCGCTTACCTGCTGGCACGCATCGGCACAGGCGTTGAAGCCCCCTATGAGCACAGCGAAGGACAGAATGAGTATTAGCACCAGAAAGATGGCAAACACGTTCTTTCTCGGGTGCTTGCCCTCTCCAAACCACGCCCACTTCTCCCGCTCCCAGAGCTGCTCGAGCAGTATGGCAATCGGTACGGAGAAAATGAAGACGATTAAATCACTGCCCACCAGCGTAATGTGCCCCTCCTTCTCAAACACCTGCACAAAGCCTGTGTGAATCCCCCAAAGCTCCAGGGCTATGAGGAAAAGGTCAAGCGTGATGAATACAAGGGTAATAAGAGCTACGAGGTTTAGAACCCTGTCTCTTCTCATCACATCACCCTCTTGACGGGACCCTTTGGCTTCTCCTCGGCAAATACCTCTGCTTGAAAGACATATATATGCGTGTCGGGCCACATCCACGCATCGGGGGGGAGGCCCGCCTTAAGGGCAGTATACGCCAAAAACTCCTCCGCGTTCCAGCCCTCTTCCACGGGAACCTGGGGAAGAAGTAGACCAGAGTACGGACCATAGCGCAATATGAGACCATCCCTTCCAATCTGTATGTGCTTGGGGAGCTCTTCCCTCGGTACATCCAGACGCCTCGGCGGCGTCAGGGCGCTGACCTCAATGACAACGCGGCCCAGCTCATCCTCAGTCATGGGCGGGAAACGGGGGTCATCAGTGGCGGCAAGGACTGCTGTCTCCGATAAAGCTTCGTAAAGAGGTTTTATAGGTTCGGGATAACCAATACAACCCCTCAACTCGCCAGAGGGGAATTTCTTGATTGTCGTGAAGACGCCAGACGGCTGCTTGAGCTTTTCCGTGGGTGGTTCATAATACTCCACACTTCCTGTCTCAAAAAATCGCTCCAGCACCCTGCGCGCTGTCCGAACCAGCCACTCGCCCTCAGAATCGCTGAAGTGTGCCACGAATATAAAATGGGGTGAACACCATTAAAACATGGACCCGCTCGTCAGGATGCTCTCAGACGTAAGGCGGCTTAGAAACGAGGTAAGCAATCCCTTTGACAAAGAGGCAGTCATGGATTACTTCTGCAAGCTGGCGGAGGAAATGGGGTTCAAGGGCGTGAAGAATCTGCGGCACAACGGAGCAAAGGTGGACTGCGGGTGGAAAGACGGAAACACCCTATTCCTTGCCATAAACGTGGAGTACGGGAGTGAAAGAGAAATACTCGGCGCCGTTGCCGAGATTCTTGTAGCGAATCCCGAGATTGGAGTTCTGGTGACTGCTAGCAATCCACTAAAGCCGATATCCTCAATCATCGACGCAGTAAAAAGAATATCGAGCGTTGACTTCGTAATCTTAGATGTACGCGCGGGGAACGCCGCAACGGTGAGGGCAAGATGATTCCGTGGAAAAGATGGGCGGTTTACGGGGTATTGACGCTCTTGGGTGCGGTGGCAGGTCTCGCTTCCGCAATACTGCCGTACGGATATTTTGCGGTCTCAGCAGTACTGGGAGTCGCAGCAGCGGGAGAAATAAGGAGAACAGAGCATGCCCTGTTTGTATCCGCGCTCACGCTCGCCTATGTAATGCTCCCCCACGACGTGAATCTTCTCGTATCCGCTGCCGTTGTAATTCTCACTGCAATCATTTGTAAAGCGATGCGAGGTTTCGCACAGCCTTCTCAATGAGCTGCTTCGACGCGAGGACGTCCTGAAACACCGCGTCGACAAAGGATGCGGGGTCCCCGTAGGAAGACTCAAAGCCCTTGGAAAAGCGGTAGGAGCCACCGCGCGCCTTCGTCTTCTCTATGATTCCAGCGGCCTCTATGCGGCGGAGATGATAACGTATAGCCTCCGTGACAACGGGCTTTTCCCCGCGCTCCTGCCTGCGCCGGTTCACAAATAACTGTATTTGCTGTACGTTAGGCTCCACATCCTTGCCATAAATATAGTGGAAAAGGGCATCGAGAACGTCTATCACGGCATCCCGCTCATCACCCGGAGATATAAGCCCGAGGGAAATAGCAATCCAGCGAAGGAGCTGCCTGCGCCGTGTGAGTATCTCAGGGGGGAGGTCCAGAAGACGGATGGTCCACTCCTTGCGTATGAGTGCAGCCTCTGGATGAACGCTCTTTGAACGCTTATACATAAACATCATCCCCAAACAGCTCCGTTTACTATAGAAAAACTTTACTTGCGAAAACTATTTAAATGACCTCAACCTTATACCCACGGGCGAGGGGGGCGAGGAGGATGAAAGGCCATGAAGATACTCACATGCGCGGTATGTGGCGTTCCTCTTCGCCCCGAGGAAGCGAGGAGATGTTCGGAGTGCGGGCACATAGTGTGCAGGGAGCACATCCGATATTACGGTGGTAAGTGGATTTGCACCACTTGCCTGAAAAAGAAAATGCACAAGGAGGTACCTGCCAGGAGGGAGAAGCTGGCGCTGGAACTGGCGGTGATACAGTTCTGACATCATACGCCTCACCTCTCGAGGCTCTGGAGGGCGAGGGGACACTCATCCCCTCACCTCCAGCACTCCCACGCTCAAAGGTTTTTATTTGAGTTCTTCGTAGTATTAGCGATGGTGCGCATATCGACAATGTTCGTCCCCTATAAACTCGTTCTCTCCGAGCGCAAGCCAGTAATTCTCGAGGTTACGGTAAAGAACACGTCCTCCGAGCCAAAGCTCATGTCCGTCACGGTGGAAGTACCATATGAGTTATCCCTGAACTCCGGAGGCTACGTACGGCGCCAAGAACACAGAATTGGAGAACTAAAGCCGGGAGAGCAAAGGAAAGTAACGTACAACATATTCGCAAAGCCCACGACACTCCCGGGGACGTACGAGATAACGGTCACCGTTCTGGAACACATGGACAGTTACGAGTACGTCGCGGGCGAAACGAAGAAGACTACCCGGCTGACGGTGGTATGATGATTGATGAAACCTTCGCAAAGGCTGTAAAGGTCTGGAGAGAGAATTTTGGAGCCCTTGCCACTGCAGGTCTCATTGCATGGGCCATTCCAATCGCGTTGGGTCTGATAGTTCAACTCGTTGCGTACGCCTTCGGCATAACCGACCCGCAGAACATACCGTACTGGGCAGTCATAATTACATCCGTCGCGTCAGCTGCGCTTCTCAACGGCTTTGGTATTGCAGCGAACTATGCGGTCCGCGTGGGAAAAAGGGAGATACGCGAGATGGCAAAAACTGCGTGGGAACGCGTGCTTGAAACATCTACCGCCCTGCTTTTCGCCGTATTCCCAGCCATAACTGGGACGTTGCTGTCACTCGTGGTAATCACACTCATGGGCGAAGCATGGGCTTGGCTAGCATCCCTCCTCAGCATAGTGGGAATACTGGGCTCCATCCTAGTCTCGCTCATGCCATACCAGGCGGCAGAACACGGATGGCAGGGTGCGATGAGCAAATCTATAGAAGTTGGAAAGAAAGTATACATAACGCTTCTCCTTCTGAACATCTTCTACGCATTAGTATACATAACAATACTCGCGCTCTTCCCCAATCCCGAAATAGGGGCAGGGGCACTAATGATAATAGATATCCTCTTCCTAATGCACATCAGGCATCAGACGTTCTTCGAGGTTCTAGATTCGGTATCGGCCCGCGAATGATGGGGTCTATGTCCATTCCCTCCCTCTTATTCTTCAGAACAACGATGCGCGAGGCAACGTGCTCATCCATGTACTCAAAGCCCTCCAGACGTTCCTCAAGACCGCGGGCCCACTCCTTGATGTACTCGTGCGTCGGCATATTCTCCTCGCTCAGCCTCTGGCGAGAACGGCCAATATACATGTACGCCTTTACCTCGACGAAGTGCGGGTTGAAACGGTTGATTAGTTCCACCCACTCGTCGTAACAGCAGTCATTATATCCTTTTATGAGCGTAATCCTAGCAACCTTTCGTACAGGGGCGTCAGAGAGGATGTCCAGCGTTCTGAGGAACCTTTCCCAGTAGTCCGGATGTACTGGATGAGATATCTTCTTGTACAGTTCGGGATTCGGCGCAGTGAATGAGATGTAGAACTGAGTAGGCCAGACGTTCATCTCCTTCATGCGCTGAACCTCTTCGGGCACCTGGCCGTTGGAGACAACGAAGATGCTCTTCAGCCACGGCCAGTTTTTCCGCAAATACTGGATGCTCTCCGGAACGTAGGGATAGAGAAGAGGTTCACCCATGAGCGAGAAGGTAACGTGATTCGGAAGCAGCGCTTCCTCGTACATCTCGGGGTCCACCTTTGGGTTGCCGCCAAAGCCCGAAAGAAGCTTCGCACGGAGCTCTCTCAGCCGTTCCAGTGTCTCACCGGGGGGGTCCACCTCGTCCTTCGGCAGCATTCCCGCACCGGGCATGAAGTCCTCGTTTGCGCGCCAGCAATAGATGCAACGGTTGGTACACCACGCCACCGCCTGGCTTATCTGCATGCATCTATGCGTATCAATGCCGTAGAACTTGTTCTTGTAGCAGAACTCGCCCTCAGTGAGCGCCTTCTTCGTCCACGTGCAGATTTCCACGCCAGAGTGATGGTATATTCTATAGCCCGCATCTTCAAGGGCTTTCCTTATGTCGTCGCGAACCTTGAGCACCATGCTATCACTGGACATATAAATCTGTTAAAGCGTTTAGCAAGAACTCCTTCGATCGTTCTATGCGTCTCTCTGGCACCTCGTCGAAGGGGTAGCGTTGTTGCCCGTTAAGGAAGACGTGAGTCACCAAGTCAGAGTGTCCATTGAAGACGAGGTTCGCAAGGATGCTCCTCCTTGTCGCTGGGAAGAAGCGCAGGCCGGAAATATCCACAAGCATCCGGCCCGGCCCGCGTGCAGCAGAGAGCACTTCCCCCACAGGTGCGACAGTGGCATCCCAGTAGCGATTTTTCGCTGTCAGTGCAGCCATGCGCATCTCCATGAACATGTCCTGCGTGTTGTTGCTCACCTGAGAGTCCGTGCCGAGGTAGATTCTTATGCCCCGTTCCTTCGCCTCGCGCCACGGGAAGA
>CAZAKL010000001.1:30667-73269 GCA_964486025.1 uncultured archaeon | reverse complement strand
GTGGGCTGCAACTTCAAATGTCTCCACTGCCAGAACTGGGAAATCTCCCAAGCCAGGCCCGAAGATGTGTCTACACCGTACGTTCTACCCGAGCGTATCGTTTCAGAAGCCCTGCGCCTTGGCATTCCTTCCATCGCTTATACCTACGTGGAACCAACCATCTTCTACGAGTATGCGCGGGATATTGGTATTCTTGCCAAGAGGCACGGCCTGAGCAACGTTTTCGTCACCAACGGCTACTTTACCAAAGAGGTCCTGAAAGATATGCGCTCGTGGCTGGACGCCATGAACATTGACCTCAAGGGCGACGCGGAGTTCTACAAAAAGGTGACTGGCGGGACGGACGTCGAAATCGTTCGCCGGAACATCCGTTTGGCAAAGAAATACGGCTTTCACGTGGAGGTTACCGTCCTCGTGGTTCCCGGCTGGAACGATAGGGAAGAATGGTTCAGGAACGAGGTCGTCGAGTTCATCAAGGACATCGACCCGAACATCCCCCTGCACATAAGCCGCTTCTTCCCCCACTACAGAATGAAGGACGTTCCACCCACGCCCATAGAAACCTTGACTCACTTCTACGACATCGCACGTGAAGAGCTGCCCTACGTGTACGTGGGAAACGTCGGAGACCCGAGGTACGAAACTACGTACTGTCCGAACTGCGGTGCCCCTGTAATTGTCCGCCACGGCTACTACACGGAGGATAGAACGGAAAACGGCCGCTGCCCCCACTGCGGGTATAAAATCCATGGTGTTTGGGAACCCCCTGGAATTAAATCCCTTCCCGAACTAAATGATAGTGGTGAAACCAATGACGAGTCTGGCCGAGCTGAGGAAAAAGGTAATGGAGAAGACCAAAAAGCGGGTTGAGGAGGCGTACACTGAGAAGGACCGCTATATCATCCAGGCGATTGAGGCGCTGGACGATTTGGACGCAGCATTTAACCTTCTCGTTGAGCGCCTGCGCGAGTGGTACGGTCTGCACTTTCCGGAGGTTAACCAGCTCGTGAAGGACCATGATAAGTTTGTAGCCCTCGTTTCCGAAATTGGTTCGCGCTCGGAGATGACTGAAGAGCGCCTCCGTGACGTTATCGGCGAGAAGCTTGCCAGTCGCGTTGCAGAGGTGGCCCCGCAGTCCATGGGCACAGACTTGGAGGGCGACGACCTGAAGATGATACAGGACTTCGCTGCAAGGGTAAAGGAGCTCCGTGAGATGCGTGAACGTTTGGCGGACTACATACGCGAGCAGATGAAGAAAATCGCACCGAATATCACGGCTGTCGCCGGTCCACTGCTCGGTGCACGCCTCATTTCGAAGGCTGGCGGTCTCAAGAAGCTTGCAATCCTTCCTGCGTCTACGATTCAGGTACTCGGCGCTGAGAAGGCCCTGTTCAAGCACCTCGCAAAGGGAACACCTCCTCCCAAGCACGGCATCCTCTTCCAGCACCCGCTTGTGCGCAACGCTAAGCGCTGGCAGCGCGGCAAGATTGCGAGGACCATTGCAGCAAAGCTGGCCATCGCCGCCCGTGAGGACTACTTCGGCGGAAAGGACATCTCTGAGCGTCTACTGAAGGAGATTGAGCAGCGCGTGGAAGAGATTAAGGAGAAGTACCCGAATCCGCCCAAGCGTGCAGCCAAGCCGAAAAAGGGCAAAAAGTTCAAGAAATTCAAGGGCAAGAAGAAAGGTAAGAAGGGCAAGCGATAAAGAACCCTTCTCCCTATTTTTCTCATGGCGAAGTTGAAGGAAATCTTCCCGGGCGTCTGGGAGTACGAGGGAAAGATACTCACGAAGAACCGCGTCCCCGGCAAAAAGGTTTACGGGGAGCAGCTGATAAAAATCGATGGCGTGGAATACCGCGTCTGGAACCCATATCGCTCCAAACTTGCCGCCGCAATAAAGAACGGGCTGAAGACATGGGCTTTCGCGCCCGGAGCAAATGTACTCTACCTCGGCATCGCGGAGGGAACAACTGCTTCGCACATTTCAGACATTCTGGGCGACGACTCCGCGATTATCGGTGTGGACATCGCCCCCCGCGTCATGCCAAAGATAATAGCGGTTGCTGAGGAGAGGGGAAACATTTTGCCCATTCTTGCAGACGCCTCAAAGCCCGAAGAGTACCCGGAGGAGGTCAGAGAGTTCATAGATGAAATCGGAGGGGTGGACATTGTCTACCAGGACGTAGCAGCGCCGAATCAGGCAGAGATTCTCTGGAAGAACGCTGACAGATTCTTGAAAAGGGGTGGCTACGCGTATGTGGCCATAAAGGCGAGATCTATCGACGTGACAAAGGATCCAAGGGATATCTTCCACGAGTTCCGCAAGTTCATGGAGTCCAAAGGCTATCGCGTTGTTGAGGAGGTGCCCCTCGACCCCTACGAGAAGGACCACGAGATGATGGTGCTGAAGAAGGACTAGGCGCCTGTATGGAGTTGAAGCGCAGCTTTCAACCCCTTTTCTTTCAAAATCCTTCTGTACAGCCAGTACCGTTCCTCAAAGGCTTTCTGGTTCCATTCGTCCATCATTCTTCCATATCTTTCCTCAACCCACTGAAAGAATGCTTCGCCCGGCTCCATTCCCAGATAATGGTGGCTCACGGCAAAGGCGAAGGCTTCATCCTTGTGCGCCGGAATCATTGCAGACATTAGTCTCGCCGCCCCCGGCCCTATCCTGTTGACCTTCATAAGGTGCGCTGCGACAAGGGCGTGGGCAAGCTCATGGTACACCGTTTCATCGTCTGCGCTGATGTTGACCTTGCTGTGCATTGGCTGAGTGAGCCCCGATTTGTGCTTCAGCTGCAATCTTGCCCCCAGCGTCCTGAGGCTTTCATGCCCCTCCAGCAAGCTCTTCACGTCCTGGGCAGCCGTGGATACCCTTCCCCTCCTTGCCAGCTCTCTATACTTCTGCAACAGCTCAATCTCCTTGTCCGTTAGCATGTATTTCTTCTTCAACCTGTTCATCTCCGCCCCCGGCGCAAGCACGAGTTCCATGGCTGCCCTGCGCAACAACTTTCTCTCCAGATACGGCTCCACATTGAACAGCTGTTTTAGTTCGCGCTGATACTCCTGAAACTCCGGATGCCGCTCGACGATGCGGTTCCACTGCTCCCGGACGATTTCACGGGCAACCCTCTTTGCGGGCTTCTCAAAGAGCATGCTCACACCTGGAAGAAGTACTGGTTCAATTCCCTCAATTTTTCTATTCCTATCTCCTCCGGCTTGCTCACGTTCAGAGCGACAAACATCGCCTCGCTCCAGACACCCCCAAACTCACGCGGAGGTAAAAATACCACAGCAGCACGCTGACCCTCCTTAACGTCCTTAATGTTCGTAATCACGGTGTATTCCCTGTTCTCATTGTCTCTCACCTTTGTAATCCGCAGATTGTCGAGGGTTGGGTGTTTAGAAACGGAAACAATCTCAACGAACTTGTATCGAAATATCTGGAAGGGCTCCACGACGTTTATTTTGAGTTTTCTCGGGTAATCCTCGAGTTCTGAGATGAAATAATCCAGCCAGCGCTTTGCCTCCTCTGAACTAATGGGTACGGATTGCAACTCTCGTAATCTTTCTAAAATCCAGTTTGTATACTGGAGAACGCCCTGCTCATCAGAGTACGAATACTTCAGTTCCTTTATCTTGCTCTCGACCTGGTCGCAAATCCTGTTTTTATCCCTTATCACGCCGCCCTTGCAGTACTTCTGAATTCTGCCAAAGAGTCGCTCAAGCCATTGGATGCGCACATCGTTGAGAGTGTCCATGCTTTTAACTGCAGGCAACCTTTCTTATACCATGCTCGTTTACTTCCTCGCAGGTGTGCTCCTCGGCTTCGCAATCGCCGTTCTTCTCCTTGAGTTGAAGTATCGGTGGGCGGTGCGCTCGCTGCAGAGGTCCTTTGCCGTGAAGAGGGGAAAGATTGTTGAGCAGCTTGCACCCTATCTCCAGAACTTCCCGTATGACCCCCAGGACGCGCGGTTCATAGGCAACCCCGTGGACTTTATCGTTTTCGACGGGCTGAGCGAGGGAAAGGACGTGAACATTGTCTTTGTTGAGGTAAAGAGCGGAAAAGCGGGGTTAAATGAGAATGAAAGGAAGATACGGGAGGCTGTTGAGAAAAAAAGGATAAGATACGAGATATTCCGTCAGTAGCTCTTGGCGATGTAGACGACGTGGTGTGCCTCCTTTCCACAGACCACGCACTTCTCCCCTTCTGCGCCCTCTATCTCCAAAAACTTCGTCCCACGTATCTCCGCACCGCCCGTGAGTTCCTTCACCGCATCCTCACACTTGGGGTCGCCGCACCAGAAGCTACGGGCAATTTTCTTCTCCTCAATAGCTTCCTTGAGCTCATCCTTTGTCCTGACCGTAACAATTGCTTCCTCCAGCCGCTTCCTCGCGCGCTCAAGCATCTCCCTCTGCATACGCTCGAGAATCTCGGGGACCTTGCCAATCTCGTCCATCTTCATGAAGGTTTTTTCGCCGGTATCCCTGCGGACCGCCGTGAACCCGCCGTTCTCCACGTCCTGGGGGCCCACCTCTATTCTGAGGGGCACACCCTTGAGCTCCCAGTGGTTGAACTTCCAGCCGGCGGTGTAGTCGTCCCTATCGTCCACCTCCACGCGCAGACCCATGGACTTTAGCTTCTCCCCTATGTCCCTCGCGGCGTTGAGGACAGGCTCTTCCTTTCCCTTGAAGATTATTGGAACAATGACAACCTGCGTTGGCGCAACGCGGGGAGGAAGAACCGCGCCCCTGTCATCGCCGTGCACCGCGATTATAGCACCGATTAGGCGTGTCGATATGCCCCAGCTCGTCTGCCACGCGGTCTTTTCCTTACCGTCGCTGTCAAGAAACGTTATGCCAAAGGGTTTTGCGAAGTTCTGACCGAGATTATGCACTGTGCCGAGCTGAAGCACACGGCCAGCCTCAGGTATGAACGTGTCAAACGCCACGGTGTATAAAGCTCCTGCAAACTTGTCCTGCTCAGTTCTCCGAAGAAGGAGCGATGGCAGCGCCCCCAGTTCCTCAAAAATCCTGGAATATATCTCTATGATATCGAGCACTTCCTGGTTTGCCTCATCGAGTGTGCGGTGAACCGTGTGCCCCTCCTGCCAGAGAAACTCTCGAGAACGCAGGAACGGACGGGTTGCCTTCGTTTCCCAGCGAAAAACGTTCACCCACTGATTTATGCGCAGGGGAAGGTCCCTGTACGAGCGAATCCACTGGGAGAACATGTAATACATAATCGTTTCGCTCGTAGGGCGCAGGGCCAGCCGCTCTGCCAGCTTTTCATTCCCCGCCTCTGTAACCCACGCGACCTCCGGAGTGAACCCCTCGAAGTGCTCCGCCTCCTTCACGAGAAGGGACTCGGGGATAAGCGTGGGGAAGTACGCGTTTTTCACGCCGTGCTCCTTGAACAGTGTGTCGGCGTAACGCATAATCTGCTCCCAAATTGCATAGCCCCACGGCATAAACACATCGCAGCCACGTACAGGCGTCCTCTGGTCCATAAATTCTCCCTTTCGAACTACCTCTGTGTACCAATCCGAAAAGTTCTCCTCCTTCTTCGTAGTAACACCGAGGGATTCAGCGGGCATGAGTATATTGTTGAGAACTCAGGAATATAAATAGAGTTTCCGCAGCATCCTCCGACAATGCCGGAAGTGGGCCCGGGGGGATTCGAACCCCCGACCTTCGGGTCCGCAACCCGACGCGCTATCCAGGCTACGCCACGGGCCCAGGGACATTGCATTTACCTGCGCCGTCCCCTCTTCGCGGCTTCACCGCTCGAGAGGACACCCCGATGTGCGCCGCAGACGGACGCGAACGTCCGAAGCAATCGGACCCGGGCCACGCCACGGGCCCTCGAATATTCCCCCAGAACGAGGGAAGTGGGGGCGCGGGGATTCGAACCCCGAACCTTCGGGTCTCTCCGCTCGCACAGACCCAAAGTTCTTCATCGGTTTCCCTCTGCGCTCCAGAGCAGGGCAGGAGCTCTGGAGCCCGACGCTCTGCCAGGTTGAGCTACGCCCCCTACCCATGAAGTAGTGGGGGATAGGGTTTTTAATTCTCCGCCCAGTCGAGGATTGTCCCCGTACTTCCCCTTGGACGTGCAAGCTTCCCCGCAGTGGACGGCTCTGATTTGTTGGGCACGGAGGCGACGTTCAGCGCGGAGAATATCACCGACTCTATTTTTTCGAGCAGCGCATCCCTCTCTTCGGGACGGGAAAGGCGACCAGCACTTGCCAGCAGCGAGTACAGGCGGTCAAATTCAGCACCCGCTGACAGCCCTACTGCAGACAGCGCTTCTTCGAGGACGGCGCGGGCAAAACGGGGGGAAAACACCTCGTCACTCTTCACGTTCGAGGATGCAACCTCTGCAAGCCGCTCTGCCACGGCAGACGTCGTTCTGTCAAACACCTTCACGATTGCCCTGCCCTCATACCGGGACACGACAGAAGACAGGTCAAAAACATCGTAGGTGCTCCCCTCGAGAACAACCTTTACAATAGGGGGTGCGTCCCGGTCGTTGCGCGAGAGTGCGTCCTCTACAGCAGAAATAACCCTTGAAACAACCTCATCCCTGCCCAAACCATCCACATTGACGGTCCGAAGAAAGCCACGACGCGCAGAGGGCAGCACCACTTCCTCAAGCTTCCCTGTATCGGTATCGACTATCCAGAATGCCCTGTCGTCTTCCACCTCGCGGTCACTCAGCTGCGTGCGGACGGTACTGCCGGGAACCACTATCCACCTGTCCGAAACGCGCTTCTCCACATGCCAGTGAAGATGCCCGGAATGGTAGAGGTCAAAGCCAGGAGGGAGATGCGAGACGGGGAGTGGGTTCTCTCCGGGATATCGGCCGATGCCCTCGAGCGGCTGGTGGAGCATGAGAATATTGTAGACGCCCGGAACGGGACGCGGGACTTTTTCGGCGAAGTACCTGCGAACAAGCTCGGGGTTCTTGTCAGGAACCCAGCCAGCCCCCGTGATGGCAACGCGCTCGCCGCCCTTCTCGAGAACAACGGTCTCTGCATTGATGTACTTCAGGCGGTGTGCGCGGTCAAGAAGGAGAACGGGATGTCTGTGCAGGTCTGAGCGGACGTCGTGGTTCCCCCGTATTGCAAGGACCGGAACGCCTTTCCATGGCACTCCATCCACGAGAACTCCAGAGTTCCGCCCCCGGGCGATATCGAATATCTCAAGGGCGCGTAAAAAGACCTCCGTGCTTACGTCCGGCCGGTCGAAGATATCACCTGCAATGAGTATCGCATCAGCCTTCTCTGCCGCTAGGCGCATCGCCTCCGCGGCGTTCTTGAAGGAGTCCTCTTTCCGCGGGTCTTTGGAATGTTTGCGGTAGCCGTGGCCAATATGGAGGTCCGCAAGAAGGGCTATTTTCACGGAGAGAATATGGCGGGAGAAGAATAAAAGAAGAATGTGACGGAGTATCTCTGTGAAAAAATGCTCCGTTTGCATAAACGACGAGCGGATTGTTCCAATCTTCGAAGTAGAGGGCAGGTTCCTCTGCAGGGAGTGCATAAAACAGCTACCCCACATCCCAGACAAAAAGAAGATACGGGAGGAGGTCGACAGACTCATGCAGTCCGTCGACCGTGCCATCCTCGCATTCTCAGGCGGAAAGGACTCCGTGGTTGCCCTCTACCTCGCGGTAAAGAAATACGGCGTGGACGTGGAGGCAGTCATGGTGGACCACGGGTTCATGGCAGAGGAGGCAAAGAGAAATGCGCAGCGCATAGCCGAAGAGTTCGGAGTTCCATTCAGGGTAATCAAGGCTGACTACTCAGACATCTTCCGGGACGCGCTGGAGCGATACGAATCGCCGTGCTCCCGCTGCTCAGACAGGACCATGTCGCTCCTGCGCCAGTACGCAAGGGAAAGGGGGATAAAATACATAATTACGGGGCACGAGATACCGTTCGGGGGGCGTCCGTACCGCATTATGAAGGGAGGAATACTGCAAATACGCCTGCTCTCCATGATGACAGAGGAAGAGCGAAGGAGCATCCTAAAGAAGCTCCCCTTCCATTACCCCGAGCTCCCGGGCTACACAACAAACTGTCTCATTCTCGGCGTGGCCATAGAGCGCTTTTGCAAGAAGCACGGCCACAGCCCGGAGCACAGACGCCTCGCCACGATGGTCCGTCTGGGTCTGATGGACAGAAAACGCGCAGAGGAAGAGGCAAGGTGCATAGAAGTGCCCGAAGAGCAAAGGCGCTATGTGCTGGAAAGATTAGGGTTAAATACAACGGAGGGGTAATGGAAACATGGAGTGGGCAAAGTTTGCGGAAGGCGGTGTTAAGACTGCATTTAAGCGCGTAATCCTGTGGTACGGCGTCATGCTTGTTGTGGGGCTCACGCTCGCGTGGATTCTCGGCATGCGGATAAACCCTGAAGTCCTCATCGCAGGGGCACTCTTCTTTTACATCGACATATTCGGAATAGACGGCGGCTCCATATACGCCCTCGCAAAGATTCTTGGCGGGCGTGCATCCTATGAGAGGCACGTGGGCTTCGTTTCCTGGTGGAAACTGCCCATCCTCGTGCTTCAAGTAGTTGGGCTCATACTCGGAAAGGCGTTTGCGTGGGGAACGCTGCTCTACTACGCATTCATCGCGGCAGAGCTGGGGATGTTCTGGGTAACGTTCAGAGAAATACACAAGCTAAGCGCGTGGAAATCCGCTCTTCTCGTAGCAATCATACTCACCGTGATGCTACCGCTCTTCCTCAGCGACGAGGCTGTTCGGGAATTGACGAACACCATTCTCTAATGCTATAAACATCGGAGGCGATATTAAATCATGGAGGCATGGCTCGCGTACATCCTCTCATACCTGTACGGCTCGATACCCTTCTCCTATTTCGTGGCGTACCTGTGGAAGCGCGTGGATATAACGAGAGAGGGAACGAAGAACGTGGGTGCCTCGAATGTGGGACTCGTCACTGGAAGCTTTACCGCCTTCCTCGTAGCTCTAGTACTCGATATGAGCAAGGGCATCATCCCCACCATTCTCTGGGGGCCCGTAGCTGGAGCGTTCGGCGTTGTAGGCCATATTTTCTCCATCTTCATGATTCCAGTCAAGTTCAAGTTCCGAAGAATTCGCTCGGGGCTGGGCATGGCCGCAACGATTGGCTGGCTACTGGTTAATGCGTGGCAGATGGTCCCCATTGCTCTGGGCTTCTTCGCGGTGTTCTACATCGCCATGAACCCGACAGACTGGAGAAAGGACATTGGAAAGTGGTACGCGATAGAGGAGGGAAATATAGAGACGATTTTTGCCGTCGGAGCATCTGCAGTCACGTACATCCTCCTATTTAACCCGTCGCAGGAGATAAAAACCGCCATCGCAATCATACTCGTCTCCGTCTTCTACGCCTACGCCCGTGTCATCCGGGAGCAGATTCAGAGGTTCTGGGACTGGAAAAAGAGCGAAGAATACCTGAAGAAGCTAGAGTCTAAATGAAATTCGGTAAGTATGAGCCGGGGGCGGGATTCGAACCCGCGTAAATGGGATCTGCAGTCCCACGCGTAGCCGCTCCGCCACCCCGGCACCGGCAGCCAGCAGTTATAGTTTTGGGGAGAGGGTATAAAAGGGTTGTCGAGGACTCCCGATTCACAAATTCTTGGACACCTTAGAAGTGTTTCTGCACCCCGCCCTTGCGACGTACCACCCGCCTGCGAATCTCCATGTACCTCTCATTTCCGACATGCGCCACGGGCTGGAAATCCGGGCTATCCACATAAACGGTCTTCAAACTGCGAACATCGTGCTTTTCAGGGTGGAACGGCTCTAAAATCCACCCTCTGTCCTCGTGATACTCACCGACAAAGACCCGCCCGGTATCCAAGACAATTTTCCCGTCTTCGCGCTGCTGAAGGAGTTTGTTGGCCACGTAGTAGTCCGCGTACTCTCGAAGGGGCGGGTACCGAATGCTCGAGCGAAATGTGGTAATCGGGACGTGGATGTACTCCGCCTTTCTGACGTCCGCCGCGTGTTCACCTCTTCTCAACGTTTCAAGGAGATAGTCCAGCGCAAAAACACCGTAGGGCGTACTGACACCCCTTCGTTTTAATTCCTCCGCAACGCCCTTCTCAATTGGCAGGGGGTGGGCGTACACCTCCAGCCCGCTGTAACCCTTCTTAACGTGCACCATCACGGGAATGTGGTATTCCCCCTCTGCAACCCTGTGCAAAACAAGGTACTGGCCCTGACGGAGGTGCCCCACACCCTTCTCAAAATGGTATTCGATGAGCGCCTCCACGAGCCGCTCCACAAGATTCCTGAATTTCTCAGGGCTCAGATAGAAGGGGTGCTTAACGGTGCGCATACCCATGATAGAATAAACTCATTCCCGTTAAAATATCATCTGGACAGAATATTGTTGTGAAGGGCCTCATCGTGAGGGAGCCGTGGGCAACGCTCATTGTGGAGGGAAAAAAGCGCTGGGAGGTAAGAAGAACAAGAACGAGGTACAGGGGACCTGTCGCGATAATATCCGGTGGCAAAATCATTGGAGTCGCGGACCTCGTGGACGTCATAGAGCTTCCGGTCGATGAAATGGCTGCGCTCGTGGATAAACACTACGCAGACCCCCTGCAAATTCTCTCCTACGGTGCCGGGAAGCGAACGCTCTTTGCATGGGTGATGAAAAATGCGCGAAAGTTGAAGGAGCCGGTAGATGTGGAAATTCCTGCGGGAGCGCAAATCTGGGTGAAAATAAGTCCTGAAAAGGAGGAAGAGATATGGAAATCCTTGGAAGAGTCGTGAAACGTTACGTCCCGAGGTACTCATTCAGGTGGAGGGGGTACGTAGATGTTGAGACAGAGGAGGGGGAGATACACCTCCTGCTGCCGGGGTCCTTTGCGCAGTGGCTCAAGGACGGAGAAGAGATTAAGATAAGGGCAGAAACGCTGTACCCAACTGTTTGGAGGTACGAGCTCTGGAGAAGATGGGACGATGAGTGGGTACAGGTATGGCCACCGTTTGCGAGGGAAGTGAAGCTGGAAAAGAAGGACCCCGTAACGGGCAAGACGCTCTACACGTACAGGGTACGCGTGGAGGAAGCGGTTAGAGAAAGGGACTTTGAGCGTATAGCAGAGCTGGAACAATACCATTACGCATCGAAGAAGGAAACCGTTGCTATATGGGCCTGTCCAGAAACAGGGGAGCTCATCGAGTCAAATGTCCGCCCCGACTGCCCCAACGCAAAGCTCGTGGAAATCAAGGGCTCTCTGCCCGTATCACGCTTTATCGTACTCCGCCTCATTGACAGGAAACCGTACGAGCCGGAAATTGTTGGTTACGTGCGCATCGACCCGCCCATTCCAAAGATGCACAGGCGCCTGCCTGACGGAACCGTGCAGAAGAACATACGCGAGCAGGTATTCCCCGTTGAGTGGTTTCACCCGACGTACTGGCCGGAGAAGCTCATGAAAGAGCTATCACGGGCCAGGGGCATAGAAAGAAAGCAGCTATTCAGCAAGATTTGGAGGCTGGCCGTTGAACAGTGCAATACGGCAGCCGCCAGGATATCCCGGGTTGTAATCCATCCGGACTACCGCGGGGACGGTCTAGGCATGCTGGCGGTAAGGACTGCGCTCGAATGGGTAGCAGAGAGACGCGCACCGGAGATGAAGAAGAAAAAACACCTCGTCGAGACAATTGCCCAAATGGCCAGGTTCAACCCCTTCTTCGAGCGTGTCGGTTTCAAGTACCTCTGGGAGACCAAATCCGGGCGGCCCGTCCTATACTACCCGCTCACGGAAGAGGCAAAGCTCATAATTGAAGGGTTCCTGCAGAGCGACCCCGTGGCAAGGGAGCACGGTGGCAGGCTCTACAGGGAAGCGTACAGCCCTGAAGCGCCAATATCATCGCCGATTGTCCTGAAAAACGTCACCAAATACTACGAGAATGTGCTAGACGTCGAGGGACTGCCCGACGAAATCAGGGATGTGCTTCTCGCATTCGGCGTGGACAGGAGGCGCGTGCAGAAATACGTACTGAAGGATGTGAACCTAGAAATCAGACCAGGGGAAATTGTGGCAGTTGTGGGGGCTTCCGGCGCGGGAAAAACAACGCTCCTCCGTATTTTAGCAGGACTGGACGAGCCGGACGGGGGAAAAGTGGTGCTGCCGGATAACGCAAAGATTGCAACGCTTATTCCCTGGGAGGTGGAGCCTGCATTCGGCGATGAGACCCTTCTGGAGCACATGTATGCAAAACTGGGGGATATTGTCGCTGCAATTGAAGTTCTGAACATGAGCGGACTCAGCGATGCTGTATTCTACAGGGCAAAGTTTTCCCAGCTATCAACCGGTCAGAAGGAGCGCGCAAAGATAGCATCGGTCCTCGCGGAGCGGCCCAACGTTATAATCATCGATGAATTCGCCGCACACCTCGACTCGCTGACAGCGCGAAAGGTTGCCAGAAAAATCTCACAGATTGCAAGGAAGTTTGGAATCACCGCAATACTCGTCGTGCATCGCCCAGACGTCCTGGACGTCATCGGAGCAGACAGAATAATATACGTGGGCTACGGCGGGGTTGCAGAGGAAGGCAGGGAGTAGCAGGCGATAAGGCTATTTATGAGCGGGCCCACGGAGACTCAGGAGAGCTTTGCATCCACCTGCGCCGTCCCCTCTTCGCTAGCGCTCGACAGGCCATTGAGTATACGGGGCTGAAAGCCCCCGTTATACGAACTCGCGGCACAATGAAATGGGCGGATAGCGGGCCCGCGGGGATTCGAACCCCGGACCTTCGGCTCCGGAAGCCGACGCCATATCCAGACTAGGCCACGGGCCCAACCGCCAGGTTTCAAGAGAGGGAAAAGAATTAAATCAGAGAATGAAACGAAGTGCTGCAACAATCACCATGACTATGAGAATCGCCACGATAATCGCGACGTCCGGTGGCATCCCGAGGATTCTCCTCGACTCCCTGCTGACCTTATCGACGACGTCCTCGACAAGCGATTTGTTCTGCTCGTCGGGGGGCACCGAAACTTCAGGGGGACCGGAAGTAGTCGTCTTCACAGCAGTAGTCTTCTCTTCCGTTTCTTCTTCCGACGTGGTGGTAGTTTGAGACGCTGCGGTCTGCTCCGCTGTCGTGTCTGTGTCCGTCGATGCTGCCGCCTCCTGTGACGTCTCCTCCGTTGAAGATGAGAACAGAGAGGAGCACGACACGGAAAAAGAGATGTTAGCCTCCTCTCCGTAGTTATAGGAGGTCGATTCCGAGTCGCAGCCGTCCCCCTTGCACACCTTGAAGGTTATGGATTTTCCCTCTGGAATCGAGTTGGAATAACCGTCAACCGTGATATCGACGGAATCCTCCTTGTCCCCGTCCAACTGCTGCGACTTCAGTTTGGTGCTACCATAGTAAACGTAAAATGTGGTGTCGGAAAGGGAACCGCTGCAGTCGGAGGGGAGCGTAACGGTGATATGGTACGTCGCGGGGGGAAAGAGGGAGGAACACTGAGAAGAGTTAAGCTCGAAGTGTATGTGCTTTACTTCCCCCGCGTTGAAATCCTCCGTACCAAGTAGGAAGGCTCCGACGCGGGAAGAGTAGTACAGCGTCAGGTTAAATTCTGCACCCTCCGCCAGCCCCGAGACGAGGAGCTTATCGTCAGAGGCGGCCGGGCCGCCGAAGCGGAAGACGTTGTTACCCTCGTCCAAGAGAGGAAGCGAATCGAGAACCCCGTTGTACTCTGCCCGTATAACAATCCCGGGCGCTAAAGCCACTAAATTGCAGCCAGCGTTCACCTCTCCCCAGTACAGGGCTGGCAGAGACGGGACACTCCCTGCGAGGGCGCGGGAAATGGAAAACAGGAGAAAAACAAGGAAAACTGCGCGCTTCACCGAATCACCTCAGCCGGGAGGAAAGCCTGGCGGCACCACGCATCTACCGTAGTAGTGCACCACTATGCCGCCCTGTACCCAGTTCGGATTGACCCAGACCCAGTATGCGGCACCGTTACTTACCTGCGGGGCGCTGTCAAAGCTGTAGACAGGTGTTGGGCTGTTCCCAAAGCCATTCCACTCCGCAATGAAGGAGAAGAACGGGCGCTGGATTCCCCGCGGAATTTCCGTATTAAACTCAAGGAAAGAAAGCCCGTAGAGGGTGCTGTTGTACTCGGAGCACGTATCGGAGCCGTCATAGCAGTAAACGGGGACCAAAGACCAGCCAGCAGACAGGGTGATGTACTGGTTGTCGGCGGGGCACGAGGCGGGGTCCGTACTGAGGTAACGCCATGGGACAACGACGTTGTGGTCCGTGTTCACAACGTATGCGCGGAGTGTGTAGTCGCCATCTGCAAAAATGGAACCGGGGTTCTGCTGCAGAGCCCAGCCATTGCCCTCATAGTAGATGTAAACGTTGAAATCATCCAGAGCGTCACGCGTGTACTGGTAATTCCCATCAACCTCGGTGGGAATAACCAAAGAGGACCAACCGGGGGTAAACAGCTCGTATCTGTTCGGAAGCCCCGCGACGACCGTTCTCGTATCAATCGGGAGGTTGCAATCCGCATTGACATCCGCGACGTTGACCTCGAGCACATCGTTGAATTCGGGGAGGGCAGGATAGGTGAAGGTGAGTACAATGGTGTTCCCCTCGTCGTTCACATCGCTCGGCGCGTTTGCACCCATCTTTAACGCGCTGGCACCGGCATTGACGTCGCAGGAGAAGGAGACAGAGACCCTTAGCTTACCGCTGGAATCGTAGCCGGAAAGAACCGCGTTGATATCGGAGTATCCCGCAAAATGCACGTTCTGCTCGGGGGAAGCGAAAACGTTTCCGTCCGTTTTCCATCCGTAAATACGCACCGAAAGCCGCCCGTTGCGCAGAAAATTCCCGTCGATGGCAACTGTAGTGAAGCAGTGGAAGATGTTCGTGTCCACCGGGTCCGCAGCGCAGTAATTCGTGTCGTTTATATCGACCTGAGGGGTGTTAAAGTCCGTTCCAACGCTCCAATTCCACGTATAATCAAGATCGGTCTGGGCAACGGTTCCGAACACTACCGAAACGATGAAGTGGTTCCAATCGGCGTTCGCGTTGTTTACGTCCCAGTTCACGTTGAAATCGGATACGACGGTGGGGGAGACGTTCAGCTCAATCGCATTCACATCCAGTGCATGGACAAGGCCCATGAGAAGGAGAACCGACAGCATAACGAAGACCCGGCGCATGTTAGAATATCGGCGGTGGCCAATAAAAACCTTGATAAATGTGGGGACAGTATTATCCTCGTGCGTGGATTCAATCTCTTCGCCGCATTCCTCGGCATGGCAATGATCGCGATTGCGGTGGGGTATTCGATATACGCCCAGCAGATGAAGGTACAGAGAATTGACGCACTCACGGACGAGCTGGCAAGGTTTGACACGGCGGGAGTGGCGGATAGCATAAAAATGGACGTATACAGTACTGTTCTAAACAATATACGCGCACATTTTCATGAATTCTTCGCGGAAGCTATAATCACGCCTCCGCAAGATAAATGGAACTCTGAAGACAGTTTCAAAAAGTGGTTCGAAGAGGACTATGCCCGGTCGGAGGATGTCACATACTGGGTGGCAAGTCAGATGGTGGACGAGCTCGCAGCGTATACGAGCACGCAGTATCTGGGCGACGAATACACCATAACGTATCAGGGGGACGTCAACGCAGTGGCGGGAGCGCTAAAGGGCGCTGTGAGTGCCAAGATACGCCCAGATGGAACATTCGTATACATCATAGACACCACAAAGCTCAGTCCGGAGGCGTACACCAAGCTTCCGAAGATCATTGTGCAGAAAAGGGGGTCCACATCCGCAATAACGAGCGATGTCATCCTGCCCCGGGGTAAATGGGAAATCCCCGTGCCCCTGCGAATATTAACGGCGTACAAGGTTGCAAGAGCTACAAAAAGCTTCATGGAAAAGGGAAAAAAATACAAGTACCTTTCCCTCGCCCTCGGGCACTGCCACGGAGACAACCTGGCGATCTGCGATGCCTTTGTCATCAACGGCGATTCCGTTACCCCCCTCACACGGAGCGGAAAGTTCGAGGACCTTTTCGCCACTTCGAAGGACGATGCTGACGTCCACGCGAGCATTGTTTCGCCCTGCACGTATCAGAAAATGAACTACCTAAAGATTATCGATGCTATGGGGGCGGATTGGGACTATATAAAGCCCATTCTGAAGAAAATACTCGAGAATGAGCGCGATACGCTCCAAAAGCTCATAGACCAAACGGACAACGAAGATGTGAGAAAATTGTTAAAAGACCGTCTCGATACCGTCAAAAAGAGCCTGCAGGACATCGACTCCCCCAACGCAGAGGATTTACTAAAGGATGGCCCGTGCAGGGGAGACTACGAAACGCTTGGCCCGATACTGAACTTGGCTGCCGTGAAATACACCGCAGATGCAATATCCAATCTTAGCTACATGAGAGACGGGGACGGGACACAACTGGTGCAGAGCGTGGAGAACTTCTCCATCTCACCGGACATCGGAGTGTACAAAAGGTATGAAACGGCGAAAGTGCTCAGCAGAACCGCCATAAACCTCGCGGAGATCGTCTGCAACGAGATTTTTGGCGTACCGGATCTTGTACTGGAACTCATGGGGCTCGGAGGTATTTGCGATCGCGTCGGCGAACACACGGTAAACAGCCCTGCAGTCATATCCTACGGCGGCTGTTCCACGACGGGATCCGTCTACTGCGTTGCCCCCACAAAATACAGCTACATCGTGGCGTGGAGCGACCCCAACGAGAAGTATAGGGTGGATCCGGGCTTCCCTGCCACGTTCAAATTCCGCATCGTGGAGGGCGACGTGGATTACAAAAAAACGCTGGAAATGTACGAGACCGTGACAAAGGCCGTAAAACTTTCAGAGGAAGACAGCTCTACACAGAAAGAAAGAGAAAAACAGTACTCCAAGAAAATCCTTGCAAAGGCTGCGGACATCCTCCCCGGAATCATGGCAGGGTGTCTGCGGCAGTACACAGAGGTTGAGCTCAAATGCGGATACATACCCCCGCTCAGCGATGAGAACGTGCAATGGATCATGACAGGAATAAGAGGGACCGTAAGCACAACTACGGGATCCGCGACGGGCACGGGAAGTATGACTGAGGAGGAACGGAGGGAAAAGATCGCCGAGGAGTCTAACAAGATGATGGACAGCTTGAAGGACATCTGCAAGCGGATTCGGGAGACGGACGAAAAAATAACGGAGAGCATAAGAATCCCGGGGATGTATAACGGCGCAGACACTACCACGCTATTAACGCTAACAAAAACGACCGTAGACCTCATGGTAAAAATCCGTGACACGATCAACGGCAAGGATAGCATTCCGGACGATGCAAAAACAGCAATACAAACAGCAATAGATGATATCAACGGCAGCAGCCTCAACATAGATGATGCGATCGACAGAATGAAAGATGTCAATAAGGCAATCTACAACAACTTGCCCGATGACGACGCCGATAAAGCAACACTCTTGCAGGACTGCTATACAACCATCCAGAACCTCTCGCTGCTGAAGACCATCATAAACAACTACAATGACAAAACGTTCAACTACTGCGACCAGTACATAGAGGACAGCGGAGGGGGCATAACTGGAGCCATAAAGAATGTGGTGAACAAAATAAAGGACAAGGTAAAAAGCGCTCTCGAGTGGTTGGAAGACAAGTTCGAAAAAGCTGTGAGCGTTTCGTGTGTGCTCACCCATGGCACAGCCTCCTGCAAGATGGACGACATTGATAGCATCCTGCGGAACGCCTCCAACCCGTTCTGTGCCACCCACTGCGCCATCGAGGAGGGAAAGACACTTGTGGGGGCAGAAAGAGCAAAGAAGATGATAGCAGAGTACAACATGCTTTACCACAACTATATTGTAGGGGAGGTCGCACGGGCATCCAGCAGCGGAATTGGCAGATGCAAAAAGGACGATCCAAAGATACAGGCGTTTGTGCGGACGTTCGCACAGAACCCGCAGAAACAAGACATCGGGGGCGTGGAAATGACCATGGGCGGAGACTGCAACCCTGAGCACGTACTCGACAGGGCGGTGGCCATTGCGAAGATGAGGGCAGCGTCCCAGCGCTGTAAGGTGTCCGGCGACGAGAAGCACGTGCTGCAGGAGATCACATGGCTGCACGTGGGCTCAGAAATCTACTCAGGATGCTATAAGTGGGGCTAACATCGATACCTATTTATAGTGGTAAATCCATTATAGGCACATGGCTAGTGGGGTCTCTGAATTTCTGCAGCAGCTAAAGGAGCGTGTGGCAGATGCGTACCTTGCGCTGGAGGACAGGTACTATTCGCTCATCGACTGGCTGGTGGAGAGGGGTGTCCCCGCCGACCGTCTCGTGGAGGCCATAGAGGAAAAGGGGGTACCGTCATTCCCCATATTCCTTCTCACGCTCATCATTCTCGTGGGTGGCATCGGCTGGGCAGTGTGGAGCTTCGCCATACCCCACAAATACGTTGTAACGCTCTACGGCCCGGATGGAATGCCCCTCGCCAACACGACGGTTACAATCAACGGGGAAACGTATACAACAGACGAGTTTGGACGGGTGGAACTCGAGGGCATTGACGGGCCGGTCTCCGTGGAGATAGACGGGTACAAACCGTTCACGCTGGATCCCGCGGTCCAGAAAGACGTGTTCCTCAAGGCGGAGACGAAGAAGGTTACCATAACCGTGCGCGATCGAACCAGCGGGGCAACGGTAGAGGATGTTAAAATAACTGTGGAGGGGGATGGCCAGAGCAAGGAGTTCAGCACGAACCCCGCAGTGTTCCACATAAGCCGCGTATCCGGCACATCTGCCATTAAAACCCACGAGGACGGAAGCATAACCGTAAAAATCGAATCCCCACGCTACAGCACCAAGACCGTGACGATAAACTGGTCGGACGGCGACGACAAGATTGTCAAGACGGTCTACCTCGTGCCAAACTCCGTCACGGGCAGTTCCAACAGCAGGGGAGACATTGTAGTATACATAAAACCCACAAACGTCTACGGTACCGTCACAGCGTATAAAAACGACGTTGTAGTCACAAAACTTCCGTTCCAGGATGGGAAGGTCGTACTACCGAACCTCCCCTACGGTATGTACCGCCTCGTATTCGAGCCGGAAATAAACGGTATTACCATAGAGAACCCTGCCAACCAGATGTACGTCAACCACCACAGCATAGAAACGCACGCAAGAATCACGCTCTACCTTCCCGAGTACGAAGGCGATGACGAGTACGTACCCCCGGAGGATCTGAAGCAGTACTACGCCGTTGTAACTGTTCTAAATAAAGCGGGCTCGCCCATAAAGGGAGCGCGACTCTACTCCTCCGACGGGACGCCGGTTGCAGGCCCAGCCGACGACAAGGGCATAATAACCCTTGGCTTCGATTCGGAGGACGCCGAGCTAAATGTATATGTAGGTGCAGACGGATACTACTCCTCCGAATACTTCATCATCCATCCGGAGGACACAAAAAAAGTAGTGCTGACCCCCATGCCCTCAGTTGGCAAATTGAAGATATGCGTGGATGAACCATGGTTGAACAACCAGTATGCGCCCGTTCCATATGCGTACTACCAGATCGTAAGCATCGAATCGCCGCAGTGGAGCAAAACAGGCAACGTCGGAGGTGACGGCTGCGCCACCATCGAGAACGTCCCCGCAGGGGATGTGAACATAACCGCGATGTACCCCACGGCCGAATTCCCCACCACCGTAACAGCAAATGTAGAGGCGCACAAAACAACAGAGGTCACAATACACCTTAGCCGCAAAGTGAGCGTATCAATCCATGTCCGGCGCCAGGAGGATGGCAGCCCGGTATACGCAAGTGTTGCAGCCCTTGACAGCATGGAAAACGTATGGGCATCCGGTGCTACCACCCCCAACGGCGATGTCCTGCTGCAAGTTCCCGCCTACGTTCCCATCCATTTCAAGGTAACTTACGGCCCGAACTACACATACCAGACGCAGACATACACGTTCACCAAGGACGGCGAGATAACAATAAACGTGCCGGGAGAACGAAAGAACCGCGCGGAGATATCTGACATCGTGGACACCGATGGGCACCGGACGTTCATGCTTGCACCGAAGAGAACATATTACCTTGTTGTGAACGTAACATGCGCGGGCAAGTGCAGCCTACCGGTGAGGGCATACAACGGGGTAACCACGAGTGCCCAGACCATCGACGTGGACTGCGGCGGCACCATGTGCAGCAGAACATTTTATATTCCCGTCAAAGCGGCGGAGGGAATCGGAGCAGGCACCGTCGAAATAAACGGCACCCGGGCGGCGGTCCCGTACGGCTTCGAGCTGCTAGGCGATGAAAGCGGGGCGACAATATACACGGACTTCATAGCACTTCGCGCCGGCACAAGATACGGGCCGCAGAACCTCGTTCAGAACATGGAATACAAAATGTACATCCCGTTCGCAGTCAAAGCCCCCGTTGACGAGAGTGCATCGGTTTCTGTCAAAGGCGGACGCACTCACGTAGAAAACGTTCAGCTCAAGATTCTGGGAAGAGTGGGGGATTACAGCGTCGGATACGCTTTGTTCAAAGGGTACTCCGAGACGAGTGGCAACGACACACTTATCTTTAACCTTGAAGATGCGTACACAGCATACATTGATATCCATTACAGTCGGCTAATGGGAAACAAGCCACTCCATATAAACGTCAGCCCCGTGAACCCCGTCGCCGGCTGTTCGGAGTATCCCGTGGAGTACAATGTAACGGACGACGTGGACTCGGTGACAATCGTAATCTACTCGAAAACAATGGGATTCAGCACAGGTACGATCAGAAAGGCGCCCCCCAGCGGAACGATAAACATACCCACAAACCTCGGCGTTATTGACCTCAACTTCGTCGCACCGGGATACAAACCCGTGGGCGTAAGCATATCCCCGCAGGACGTAGAAATAAAGGGAATTGGCAACGCAGGCCTGCACGAATCAGACGGCCTCGGCCCCGGGCCATACACGGGAACGGTAGTGTATACTGCAGACATGCCGCCAGAGGCAAACATGATCGAGGTAAAAGGCACGACAGGGGTAAGCAGAAACTTCAGATACATCGTAAATATCCTTGAGAGCAACGGGGTATCCCCATTCTCTGGAGAATTCACGGTAACAAAAGCCCAAAACGACTGGAACAACACCACAACCACCGTAACGCTCGCTCCGGATGCGTATGTGATCCTGGACAGCGGCGGAAAGTGCAAGGCGCCTGCAACGGTGGAGATAACCATAAACGAGTACAACGACGGAAAACAGGAGGTGCCGGATTTTAATTCCGAGGATACGTGCGAATGTCAGGAGGGCAACGCGATCCACACGGTCACGCTCACCGTAATGAAGGGCAACATGTTCACATACGCGGAGGTTGGTGGAATCCTCTGCCAGATTTCCGACGACAAAAAAACAGCAACATGTGTGCTCAAGAACCCCAGCACAGATTATCCCGATGCGAATGTATACATAGACGGCATCCACGTCCCCAAGGAAACTGTGAAGCTGGAGAAATGTACATGCCCGCAGAACGGGCAGCCCGCGAAGGAAACCCCCGAGATTCACGCCTTTGCCACGTCCTGCATTGATGGAAACGCTATAATCCACGTCGTTGCAACGGGTGGAGAGCTGGAAGATGTGAACGCATACACCTTTGTGAACGGCCACAAGGTATTCGGTAAATGTGGGACTTTTGAGGATGGCAGCGCGGAGTGCAACGTGCCGTATTCGGGGAGTAAAATCACAATAGAAGCCAATATCGGTGGCAAAATCCTTCAACAGCCTATCCAAGCAGACGACATCTGCGAACTCATGGGAAGCTTCGCACCGGAGCTCCATTATTCAATCATGGGAAGCTGCGACAACGGTTTTGATGTAATACTCTACCCCGTGAGCAATGATGCGGCAGCTACCATCATCGATGCAAACTACATCATAGGCAAAAACTCCTCCGAATGCTATACGCTGGAAAGCGGCGATGCCCTGTGTAACATAAGAAAGGTAGAAAATGGAACACAAATCACCTTCGAGGCAGACATCAACGTCGCCGGCGAGATATTCCACGAGACGAACACGTGGATCGTTTCGTGTCAATCTGTAGAAGAAGAGGAAAAATGTAACGATGTTACCTTTGACCACATAGCCGACTCTCCCTTCCGCGACAGCGATGGATACTGCCTCGTGCCGGTGACGATATACTCCGAAGAGGCAAACATCACGTCTGTAGGTAGTATTACGTCCACCCCCGACGGAAGATCATACAACTGCGTAAACACGGTGTATACAACGTCCGACGGCGAGGTCAATGCCCTTGACTGCAACCTAGAGGCCGGTGCAGAGTACACATTCCAGCTATCCTATTCCAATGCTTGCACCAGCGACTCAAACAGCTATACGGTGGATCTATCCGAAACGGACTGCAGCAACGTCAAACCCGAGCTAAGCATAACAGAGGCGAGCTGCAGTTGCATAAACGAGACAAACGTGTTCGACTTCAGCGTGAAGGTAGATTACGGAACGTTCGTGGAGGTCAATGCAAACAACGAACCATGTACAATTCTCAAGGACAATCACTCCGCCCGCTGCGAGGTTAACGACGTCGCCCCCGGCGATGCAATAACGATCGATGCAAACGTGCTGGTGGGGAGAGATTACGACACGGTATCGAAGAGCATCAAGGTAGAATGCGCCAACGGGATGTTCTGCAGAAAGATCGAACTGACAGTGACGCAGACAAAGGCATGCGAGGGCGACGTCAATGTGATCAAAATCACGGTATCCCCATCGGAAGGGACCATCTCCGAGGCAAACGTGGGAACTGTCAAATGTACCGTCGGGAATGGGATCGCAAGCTGTGAGTTACACCCCGCAGAGGAGTTCCTCAACCAATCGCTCGATGTGAATGCCATAGTAACCGTGGACGGGACTCCAGCGAAGGTAACAAAAAGCATTACCATCCAACCAGAGGGCGGGAGATTCTGCAGAGAATCAATGCCAAAATGTAAACCTGGTATCGTGAGACTTGGTATAAGCGGAGCGTGTAGTGGACCGAGCATCCAAACGTGGAAGATAGATGTGAACGATACATACACTATCGAGGGCGTCGAAATTACCCCCGAATACGCGTGGGTTGGAATAAATCAGCTCTTAGACGAAACTCAGGCTAAAGTATACCAGATCCATTGGTGCAAGCTATACGGCATCGTTGATCATGTAGATGTGAATGTGTTCGTGAAAAACAAAGATACAGGTGCCACCTGCTGGTACGGCTGGTCAGAAAGCGGGTGCTTAAGCGCCTGCAAAGCATATCTCAGTCCCGAGATAAAAGAGCAGCAGTGTAAGTGCTTCCATGAGACCCTGACCCTTGGACCCAAGGTATTCGGACCTGTCGTTTACGATGTAAACATCAACCGCAACATTTACGGTGATGCCGTGAAATGTAACCTGCTACAGCAAAAAACCAAGAAAGGTACCCCTTATTCGTACACAATAAACTGCGATGTAAACTGGATGAAGCTAAACACGAACAAAGTGCCGATAGAGCTGAATGTAGGATACGGAGGGACGTATAGATGGATTGAATACGATATCATTGAGCCTTATGACTGCTACTGTGATACCCCCGCAGTAAAACTAAATGATCTCCGCTCCCGGTGGATGAACGGCTACTACGAGGTGAACTTCACAATCGCTCCCGCATACCCGCCATGGACGTTCGAAGACATCGTCTCCCCCGAATCGCTTTCGGGCTGCTGTGGCAAGTATGACGCGAAGAAAGACGGACACCCATGCACAATATACTGGGGTGACCACGACGGCAAATGTACTGTGGATTCCGACAAGGACATTGAGCTGAACATAGCGCTAAAGAAATACGGCGGACAGTACGACAACAGGGTGTATTATGCAAAGGTAACCCTCAAGAAACCCAACGCCCTCGCAAATGCAAAACTGGCAGAGAATCAACCAGAACCATTCTGCCAGCTAATGGGCGTCCCGACGCTTCCGGTGCGCATCGTGAACGTGGTCGGAGACGTGGAAGAGGTCAACGTGGGTGGCTGTGAAGTGCAATTCAAACAGGACGAGTCAGACCCAAGTGTCCTCGACGTGAACGTGTACAACTGGAAGAGCTGTGCTGAGGACATCGGGGATAAGTACGAGCTGAACATAATAATCAAGGCGGATGCCGGCAGCACAACACTCACGTACGACGTCGATAAAGCCGTAGTACCCATCTGCAAGTCCAATGTCAGATGTTCAGCAGTGGACGTGGAAAAGATTGACGCGAGCGCGAGCCAATACCACTGGGTGGCGGCCATTAGTATCCCTGCAGACATGGAGGGCACAATAAAGATAGAGACCAATACGGGCAAGTCCTGGCAATGGGTACCAAAGTTCTGGATCGATGCAGACGGAAACGTGCACATGTACCTGGACAACAGCGTTTACAGGCAGGGCGAGGCATTCAGACCCGATAACGCAAAATGGGTGGAGCTCAACGCAACACACATAGATCCAGAACAAGGCATCGCAGAGTTTAACATAGGCATTGTCTACGGAGAGATCTGCAATGAACCTGGAATCGTAGAGGTCAACGTTGTACGCAACTGCATGGGCGGCGACGTCAGCTGGGCAAGTGCTAAGCTCAACTGCACGTGGTGGTTACAGGATATACAATACAAGGACCACGAGGCACCGCAGACGACACTAAATGTACAGCCACTCGGCGGAAACATTGGGCCGAAAGAATTCAAGGGCTGTAAAAAGAACGACGAATACTATGGAGACGTACAGATAACACTGAAATGCAAAGACAAAGATTCCGGCTGCAAGAGGATATGCTACGAGGTGAAGCCGACGAATCCGATGCCCGGCTGCAGTGAGGAGATATCCTGGAACTGCATTAATAAAGATTCCGCTAAAATAAAGCTAAATAGCGGAGTATCGGGTTGCGACTACGCCATACACTACTACTCGAAAGACTATGCTGGGAACAAGGAAAAAGAACAAGTCGAAAAAATTCATGTCGAACCTATTCCGGTGCAGAAGATACTTCCATACCTTGACATGTATCGCTATCTGAATGTACAATTAGGGGAGCAGGACAACAAGCTGATTGGCAAAATTAAAGTATTTCTCGAGCAAAAGGATATAAACTCGATCAAATATAACCTCATAGACAAAACAGACAACACTATAAAAGCGTCAAGGGAGTGCAAAGACTTTTCCTCCAGCGGCGACGGTTGGTCCACGTGCTATGCAGATTTTGGAATTCGGGCTGGTCCACCGCGTATCTCAAATACGTACACTATCAACAGTGAAAAACGTACGATATTCGTTACATCCGAGGGCGAATATCACATATACTATGCGCAGGCAACTGTGATAGATTTATGCGAAAACGAGGCTTCGAAAAACAGTGAAGAATACGTTGTAGACCTGAAACCGCCAGAGCTCAACGTCATGTATCCGGAAAACTGTGAATTTGACCAGATAGACAGTAAAAACTACCTGTTCTGCTGGTCAGACAGCATAGGAAAAAACCCGATCAAAATAAACGCCCGCGCCACTGACGAGTCCAAAGTACGCATTAGTATGTCACTTGGGTACTACCCATGGATAGCACATAATGAGTGCCCAATGAACTACGTATACGACGATACAGCCACCTGCTCGCTAGAAATAGACAAGTACATCGACGGGAATGAGCTCATGGTGGTGGCAACAGATAAAAACCATAACCAGAGTCAGATTACAGGAATCTTCGTATATACCTGCACGAGCAAAGATAAATGCAAGTACATCAAAAGGATGCTGACCGAACCGACGATAACAATTAATCCGGTAGAAGAACAAAGATACATGGGTCCAGAAGGTTCCGAAAACAGCTATTTAAAACTTGCCCACGTTACGATCGAAGGGAAATGTGACGCGCCAGACGTGAATATCACTGCTGGTGGGGCTGAATACCTGGCAGAGAACGTTAGCAAAACTGGTAACTACAACAACGACAACATATACATTGATTACGCGAAAGATGAAAGCACCATCAACCTAAATATCGGGCTGTCTCTCGCGATGTTGTGCAATATGGAGTACGATAACGAGAACAAAGCGACGGTAACCCTGACTGTGAGCTGCAATGGCGCAGAGGAATCCGCGAACATCACGGTGGAAAAACCGGCAGAAAAATGCACCCGTGCGTGCAAGTACAACAACCCAACTATCAATGACGTGCACATCAAAGAGAACAAGATCGTGGTGGTTCCGGAGAACGTCGATAGCTGTGACAACTGGGCAGTAGAGATGGATGTACTTGCGGAGAACGAGGGAGGATACGACAACATGGGGTCCGTTCCAGCTTCCGGGGCCGATGGAAATGCCGTTCTCGATATATTTAGCATCTGGGAAAGTATCGAAGAATGCGAGAATCCCGAAGCAATGGAGAACGACACTCCTGTGGAGTTCAACTTCCACCTACTGTGCAACGGCGAAGAACTCGCATACCATGAATTCAATCCCGAGCTAACTGTCGCAGACATCTGCCGGCGCTACTATAAGCTCGGAAACGTGCCCGTCCCGCCGGCAGAGGTCAGGACGAGGAACCTCGAATTCAAACTCAGGCAGGACCGTAAATGCATCTATGAGGTAAACGCAGATGAGAACAAAGTCAGACTTTCGGACACGGTGGCCAACAACCCCTGTGAAGACACCTGGTGCGAGCAGCACGGGGCAGTGTGGTATCTGTCGATGCTAAAGACTGGAAGCGAGGCAAATATCGACCTCCTAGCGCTGCCCAACGGCGAGAAGTGGAAGTTTAGGACTGTCAAAACGGAGATATATTCCACCCGCCTTATGCCACCGGACGGCAACGTTCAGTACGGAGAAGAAATTTGCAAGAAAAGCTGCGAGGGAATAGCAAATTACCACAAGGATTACCTCGGACACTGGATCTGCAGCTGCACAACCACCAAAATAGTGGATTACAACAAGATTTCCATGGTTGAAGTAAAAAAGAATGAAAAGAGTGAGACACCGCCGCTCTACGCTGTCAAGATCGGAGATAAGAATGCATTCTGCACCGGCCAAACCTTTGCAGAGCTCCTCAGCAACCCGAGCGATCCGGTGGCACTCCACCTGAACGTGGCGGTGTTGCAGGCAAACTCCGAAGTTAGCAGCAAATGCAACGGCAAGATTGTGAAGATAATTAGCGCAGTGGAGGACGATGCTGTGGTGTTCAAGATCGGGGACGACTGGTACAGCATCTACGGGAGGGCAAACATCGACGGATACTTCGACTTCATCGCGGGGCTCGCACATGGCGGCGACAACGAAGACATCGAAAAGATCAAGGGCATAGGCGGTGACAAGTTCCCGGTCATGATGTATGTTGGAAATAAGGGAATATACCGTGTAGGTGTAAACGCCCAGCCACAATCCGGCGAACGTGTAACATGCCTGTACGGACAGGGGGCAAGAGATCCAAGATCACCATCACAGTTCTGCTGGAAATACTACGGAATCCCACCTCTGCAATCCACAAACACCCTCGAAAACGCGTACATGACCCTGATCGGCGACGGCGTTGGGTTCATCTGGGGCGAAGCTGCGAAGAAGCTGAACCTGCCGATCGGGAGAGCAAGTACAGAATCAAAAGGGTTTGCAAAGAAACTAGAAAACGAATCTGTGAAAAACTATGTAAGGGCGCAGACGGAGGAACAGCCCGGCGGGAGCGGCGGAGCAAATACAGGCACGGAGGAGGAGCAGGTAAACGTGACGGTGGAGGTCCCGCTGGTGGTGATTGGGAGTTGGATTAACATACCGCCATTGGTGCAAAAAATAATATAGCGGTGAGAAAAGATGAGACTGGGCTATATCCTTGTTTCGCTCGTGCTGCTGGCGTCGGTAGGTGTTGTTGCCGCAGCAAGTCTCGAGGGAGACATAACAGGAACTACAGCACAGATCTCATTGGTTCCGGGAGAAGCGCCGAAATCATGTGACAACGCAATGGAACTGCAATCCGGGTATTACGTCAAATTCAATGTTATTGGCGGTGCGGCCGAGCATTCCGATATCCAAATGCAAGCATATTTGGCAAAGGTAAATAAAGACGGAAGTCTCGGCCCATGTTACAAATGTGAAAAAGAAGGAGAGTCTTATAACAACATAACAGAATACGGCTGCATCGTAGGTGCCACTGGCGGATACAAAGTGGTCGCAAAAATTAGGGACAAATGGTACAGCGTGCAGGATCCCACCACCATAACGCAAGTAGTGAAGATATGGTATGGGTGGGGAAGTGCAGATGGCCTGTACGCCGGCGGAAGTGCAACGTTTCCACAGATAGATACGGCGAAAAAGTTACAATTGGTATTCGACGTGTTCGGCGTTGATCCGGAAGACATCTACGAAGCAACACTGGTGGCGCAGAACGGGAAAGAATACCGCTCTCTAAACATAAAGATCAAAAGTATAGGGCAAGGAACAGAAATTATCTCTGCAACATCCGATGGCCAATGGGATCCTCTTCCAGATTTTATGAGAGAGGGTGGCACATTCGATGGCAACCTCACAATCACCCTTAAGAACGGCGGAGAGATTCTTATCCCGATCATATTAAGGCTGCGGGAACGCGCTCCGCAAGCCCCTTCAGAAGAAACAATAAACATATCTGCTGATAAGCAAGAATACAAGGTAGGAGACAAAATAACTATCAAAGTAAACGCTGAAAATGTAACTCAGGATGACCCCAAATACCTGTGTGTCAAGAGCGCCGATGAACCAGACGCAGAATGGAAGAGGGTTTGTCAGTTATTCCAAAATATCGAAACCATAACAATATTTACAGAGTATGACATGGGCATACAAACAATGACACCATCAGAATCCTCCGAGAACCAAAATACCAGCATACATTTCCCGTACTCCGACCGGGAGCAAAAAATCAGTATCACCGTGTGTAAACTGTCAAACGGTAAATACGTTCCCGTTAACTCCGCAAACAGGATAGAAATTACTCTGCAAGAGCCCGAGAAGAGGGATGCTGAAGATTACGAGCAAATATACTCCAATTATGTGGAGGGCTGGAGAGGAGAATGCGACGGTACTGACATGGTGCAGATATCTACGCCACGAAACGCAAAAGAAGATGTTGTTGTAAGGGTACGCCTGCAAACGAAAGATGGGTGCAAAGAAACCGGATGGGTGCCGATAATATCAGACACAGCAACGCCACTTGCAGGGGATGCGGTTATCGAAAAGACGGATAACAGCCTTGATCTCGCCAAATTTTACACAGTATCTCTGTGGTACCTCCTTGACCACTTCGCATCTACCAAGAACGGAAGCTGTGACAAAAACGAAATACGAGTGGTGTTCATACGGAAGAAAGAAAACGGCTACGAAGTTTCTGAACGCTCTGCAACCATATGTACTCCCATAACCAGCGCAACCAAAAAAGGCACATGGGTACCCGGTAAAGACTGGAAGTTTACAATACGAAATGGTTACAATTCCGGTAAGTCCGAATACTACAGGATATTCTGCGGAGACTATCCAATAACAAGGTGGGTAAAGATCGATAGTAGCCCGTTCGAAGGCCATGTGGACACGATGAAGCTCTTCGAGAAGGATAGTAACATACTCCTATGCAAAACCGCCACAATAGAACTCGGAGGGCCACAAATGTACCACGGACACGTACTGGCAAACGTCGATGTCCGCATGGTAAATCTGAACGACTCCGTCAATATACGCACCGACAAGGAAAAGGAAAACATAGTAATCGAGGATCGCGATAACAAGATTAGCGAGGTCTGGAAGTTCTGTGTAGACGCAGAAGACGTATGTAATTTAGGCGTATACAACCCCCCCTCCTCTCAAATATATAAACTTGCTCTGAAGGTAAACCACAACACGAATACAAAAGAATACAGAACCAGCCCCTGCAACAGTTTCACGTGCTTCCTGATGAAACTGTTAAACGACAAGGGCTATGGCATTGCCTGCGTTGACAAGGACGGCGAGGTGAAGTACTGCAGCTAAGGGTTTTTATTCCCCTTTACCTTTTTATGGTGTGAGGGGGTTCTCGCTCTTCGCTCCGGTGATTGGAACGGTTCTTATTCTCATAGCAGTTGCTACATCGGCCAGCTACGCGCAGAACGAGCAGCAGAAGATGTCAGAGATCATGCAGGTGCGCATGAACACGACCACAACGGTGCTTCCGGACTACATGAAGTGGGATGCCATAAGCACGCTCACAGCAGTTATAAGGGATATGACATATAATAACCTGCGCATCGGCACGGGCTCCGATTTCTGGACCGCATACAGGAAGCTCGTGGGGGATGCCATAGAAACAGCCCTTGGTACGAAGGATTTTCCCTCCAAAATAGACGTGCAGGGCGCAGAGATCAATTACTACGTGCAGGGGAACCTCGCAAATGAAATAGAGCTAAAGTCAGGGGACAGGATCGTCATATGGGCGGACCCGGAGAAGACGAAGGACGTCAACTTCACGGTGCAGGTGCGGCAGAAGGGAGGGGCAGTCACGCTGTCCACGGTGCTGCGCCTCTTCGACTCCAACGTCGCCATACCGGTCTTCCTACCGAAGGAAGATATCGAGGCAAACGTGGAGAAAATAAAGGACGAGGCAAAGAAGGTGCACTTCCTTCTGGGGTTCTTCGACGCCGGTGCCCCCGAAATAAGCGTCGACGGTGTCCAAAAACCCATGACGAATTGCTCCGGATCGCTGGACACAAACTCCCCTGCGGAGTCCGTATACCCCTGCCTGGTAAATGGGCTGACCATGGACAACGCTGCAAACGACGTCCTCAAGGACTGGATCACCCAACATGTCGGTGTAAGCAACGTCGAGAGTGTCAGGATCGTCAGCCACGATCCCACCACCAGAGACGGGATCCCGTGGTACCGGCTGATATGCCTGCGGAAAGATGATAAATATGCTTGCGTGGTGAAGGAAGAGAAGAGTGCGCCGTACATGCAGGTGAACTCGGTCACCGCAGAGCTGAATATGAAGTACGATCAGATCTGCGCACCGGATGGATCGGTCACACCGACGGTCATTGTCTCGCTGGATTTCAACAAGGACGAGCCGAAGGTCGCGGGGGGAACTCTAAAAGGGGCGAAATGGGACAACCAAATATGTAAGTCCGGGCTTGTTCAGGGACAGACGAAGGGCTGCAGCCCAGGATTGTACAAGTACGGCAGCGAGGGAAATGCAGATGCACTATTTGCATGCGAAACCGATTGCCTGAAAATGTCCCACAACCTGCTGGGCCTCGGGGACTGCGAGGAAATATGCAGGGAGAACAACAGCTACTACGCCATAGTCAATGGAATCAAAAAACCCATAAGGACAGGTGAATGCGTGCAACACAGCTCCGCATACATAGAGTACTGCGTGTCGGATGAAAACATAATTGCAAAGCTGAAGGAAAAACTCAACTGCAGCATATGCGGCGGAGGTAACAAGTGCAAGAGCCTCTGTGACTATCTGAAGAACGAGCTCGGTTCCTCTGTTCTGTTCGACGGGAAGCCGGGAGTGTCCGGTGGGCCCGCGCTGCTGGACGTGACGGTATTCGATATCACCTCCAACAGTGTGGACGGATTCGCGTGCGTCACGGAAAATACGTGCCAGGGGTAGAAATAAAGGGAGGGGCGTGCAAATTATAGCATGAGGTACTGGCAGTTGGCGGGACTTCTGGCACTTATCGCATTGATCGTGGTGATTGCATCTCAGCCGGCGGGCCCCACCGTGAACGAGGAAAACGCGATGGCTGTGAAAACACAGGTCAGGGTCACAGTGCTTGATGAGGACGGGCGGGAAATCAATGCGCACGTGTGGAGGAATGGGGCGTACTGGTGCGCGGGGAAAGAGGGATTCCTGAGCGACTGTGCAAAGGAAACGGATGGGGAAGTAACGATCGTGCTTCGAAGGGATCCGGCGGAGAGGGTCATAACGCTGCAGGTAAGGGGGTGCTCGTTTCTGGCGTACGGACCGAAGGGGGTGCCCCTGACGGGGCCCGTACGTTGCGGGAGAATGAATGTAAAGCCGGGAAGGTACGAGTTCGCGTTCTTCGACGAAAACGGGGCGATGATAGATAGGAGGGAGCTGTTCGTTGACAGGAATATGGAAATAACGGTGGACGGGAATGCGGAGACGACGCCGGCGATAGTGCAGGTCCTTGACGAGTTCACGGGGGAGGAGATGAACGCGTGGGTGAGCTACGGTGGCGTGGCACTCAGGGGAGAAGCCGTGCCGGTTAACGTGAAGAGATGCTCAGTGGCGCATGCATGGGCGGAGGAGCACAAGATAATGGACGTATACATCTGCCCGGGGGATGAGGAGAACGCGCTGCTGCCGAGACAGGTCAACGGAGGGGCGCTCATCATCTCGGCACCGGGAACGGAGAGGATCGTGGTGACGGACAGGAACGGAAGCGTATACACGGTTATCTCGGGGGATGAGGCGCAGCTGAGGGACGTACCGCCCGGCGCGTACGTGATATATGCAGTAGACGGGGCGGCGGTGGGCAGGAAAACAGTGGACGTTGTCGAAGGCCAGAGGATCGTCACCATAAACGATGTAAGAGGCTGGGCAACCATAGAAACGAACAGGCAGATACAGGTATTCGCAATGGGTGAGAAAATAACGGAGGGAAGCGGGAGAATGAAGGTGCCAGCAAGGACTGTGCTCCACATAGTCATACTGGATGCGCAGCCGAGGGAAGAGACGGCGGTGCTGCTGCCGGGAGAGGTAAGGATTATATAAGAGTGGATCGTTCTATACCCGATGTTCGAACTCCTCCAGGATGCGCGGGTAGTACTGACGATATTCGGGATCATCCTTATATACAAGTGGGTCGCCGAGCACGTGCCAAACAGAACACTTGCAGTCCTCATACTGGCGGGGGCGGCGTACTACTTCCTCTTCTACACTCCAAACCTGTTCATGCTTCTGGTAATACTTGCGGTAATCGTGTTCTTCGGCGCACCGATCGGAGGAACAATACAGGACCTATACTTCCAGTACGGCAGCGCAAAGGAACTGGATATGCCCCCGGAAGCGTATGAGAGAGTGGTTCAAACGCCCTACGGGCCGAGGTGGAAGGAATGAGGGGCTTCGGATACCTGATATGGGTGTTGATCGTCGCATTCCTGCTCCTCGGCCCGTACATGCTAATCGGGGTGCGGCCAGAGTTTAAATACCTCATCATGATGCTCATCGCCTTCGGCATTTACAACTTTTACAGAAACTTCTTCGGGGACTCGTGGCTGACCCTCGGACTGGCAGGATTGACCTTCTACTACCTCGTCTGGAAGCACTTCTGGTCGTTCTCCCTGATGTGGTGGATATACGTGCTGGCGGGCACAGGCATACTGTCAACCCTTGGATGGACATGGATATTCTCTGCAAAACTTGGAAGGCGAAGGGGATAGTTGAATAAATACTAGAAAGGAGGTATTTGATCGTGGGCGGGTACAAGTTCTGGGGTGCACTCATCGTTATAATCGTCGTGCTCTACATCTACTCCTCCATAGCGGCTGAATGGGCTGCAATGGAAAACGACCTGCGCCTTGCAATCACGATGATTGTCTTTGTATGGATACTGAACTGGGCACGGAAGAACCTGGGATCCCCACGGCTAGCCATTGTATACGCTCTCGTCATTGCGTACATCATATTCTTCAAGCACCCCGAGGCAATATGGTGGGTTGTCGGCCTATTCATACTCTCGATTATCGGCCCGAAGATACTGGAAGGATTCGAAACGTCCGGGCCAAAGTCCAAGCCCGCGGACAAGGCTGCAGAGATAAAGGCGCCCTATTTCATATACCCCCTCCCAATATACCCGTACTACCCGGGCTACCCTCCCCCCGGCCAGCAGGGAGGACAACAGCAGTGAGGTGATTGAATGGAACCCGTTGTAATCCTCCTGTTGTATTTCCTGGCGATATACGGCATGCACGTGGCACAGTGGGAACTTGTGGCAGCCGCCGCGCTCATAGCGTTCTTCTCCGCAAGGGACTACTTCGCCACGTTCCTCATATCCCTCGCAGTGATATGGGGCGCAAAGATGTTCATACCGGAAACCGCGACGTGGGGCGCAGTCTCTCTCGCGATAGCAACGCTGTCCATGATGCTGGGCGGGCTCATAGGGGAAAGAAAAAAGAAGCAGGAGGAAGAACTGCCGCCTGAGCTCCTGCCGTATCTCATGGCGATGTACGGAGGCGGAGGCGCGCGGTAATGAAAACGTCAGCGTTCATCATCATCGCACTTGCAGTAATCATCATAGCGGCCATTGGATACCCCTGGCTGGCAATAATTCTAGCGTTCGGAGGGGCGCTCACGCTGATAGCCATGCCCCCCGATCAGCCCAGCCCAAAAAAAGAATGGTCAGACCTTCCCCCTGTGCCGGAAGCCGGTAGCTACCCCGGCTGGGACTTCTGGGTTAAGCACATCGAAAACGCCACGAAGACTGTGATGGACACCCTCAGGACATTCACGGGCATACACTACGCGGTGGACAGCTGGAGCGACACCGTCAAGAAGAAACTGTGGGACGCTGACATCCCCACGGAGCTGCGCTGGAATCCATACGTCGGCCCGTACTGGGCGCACAAGAAGACAAGTGATGCGATCATTGTCCAGATGTACCAGAGGATACTGATGCTCCAGCAGGCATACATACAGGAAAAGGACCCGGAAAGGAGGAAAGAGATAAAGAAGGAGCTGGAAGAACTGATAAAGAAATATAATGATTACATAAAGGCTAACAAGCTCTGATCACTTCTTGCTTTTCTCGTAGAGATCCACAAGTATGGACCTGTCCGTCTCGAGTATCTGCTGGAGCAGGTGCTGTATAGCGGAGAACATGGAGCGTACCTCGTATATGTCCTTCTTCAACTCGCGGAGCATTTCTTTTATCTCGGCAACGTCCTCCCTGAGTGCGCTGGAGGACGATATAGCCTTGTGGAGCGCATCCACCTTCGAGTGTATCTCATCGAGCTTCTCTGCAGGCACGGACTCCTCCTCGAGTATCGGTGGCGTGGCAATGCCTGCAGAGAACTCCTCCTTCGGGGCGGGTGCGGGGGACTGGGGCGAAGGCGTTCCCCGTTCCGCCGGCGGAGGTGAGGACTCCGCAGACGGCGCAGGGGATGTTGACATGAGTTCGGAGAGCACATCTTTGGACGGCGCTGGGGACGGAGCAAAGAGATTATCATCTTTTGGGGGAGCTGCAGGCAGTGTGGCCTTCTCGGAGGATGGGGGAGATGGCGTGGAAGGGGCGGCTTCAGAGACCGACGTCGAAGGAGTGGACTGAGCACGCCCCGCCTCCGACAACTGTGGCGTGGCTCCGCCGAGTGCGGAACGAATCATATTCTCGGACACACCCATATCCTGGAGGGTTTCAACAATTTCCGCGTCAGAAAGGCCCTGAGAACGCAATTCCTTGATTATCTGAGCCAGTTCTTCAGGTGACGGCATGTTATAAAGATGTCTTCCTCCTTTTAATAGGATGGACGTTCTCCGCCTGCCGTACGGCCCGTGGAAACCACTATTTAGTGGTAAATACGAGGGCTACGATATTTCCCTCTACCAGAACCCCGACAGGGACTTCTTCTCGGTACTTATAGATGCCGATGCAGATGGAAACCCAAAGGGCCTCGTAATCATCATGTATAAGGCGTTCCTCGTGGACGGACCGGTAACAGACCTCATCAAGGGCATAAAAACACGGGCGATTGCCGTCACCAAAAAAGCGGGCGGTGACGTCTACAACTTCCTGCTTCTGGAAGGGGGGCCGAAATACATAGGTCTGGAAAGGGAGGAAATCATTGAAACGCTGAACAAGCTCGGGAACTCACTCTACAAGGACGCCACACTCCTTAGAAACATTGCAAAGGCGCTGGGTATAACTGTAACGGCCCTCCGGGACGTTCCAAAGAGGGTTGCGGCGCTCCTGCTCGCTGAACCCATAGTGCTGCCAAACTTCGTGGGATCCCCGGGTGGAATAACAACGCAGGACTTTGGAAAGGTCCTACCCTTGGGAAAGGGGAGAAACGGGGAGGTGATCAAGGAAGCGGCGATCGAGTTCGGAAGGACTGCCATTGTAGGAGAACACGCCGTAGCGAGAAAGAAATTCTTCCGCATTGTTCTCGAGAACATCCTGCTTTCGGGGATCCCCGCCATTGTCGTAACCAAGGACCCCAGCAAATATGAGAAGCTCAACCAGCCGGGGAGTCACGACGTTCAGAACTACGGGATAACACCCATTGGCTTTCCCAGGCGAGTATGGAAGCTGGGAACTGATTACTTCCTTGACCTGAACTTCGTGGACGCGAACGCCCTTGCAAATGCGCTGGGTGTGTCCCCCGCGCAAAAAGCGTTCAAAACAATAACGGAGGGGATTGCTGCAAAGAGAGGAAGCATAAACGATATAATGGATGTCTTCTCCCCGAAGGGCGCTGAAAAATACCACAACCTCCGTGCGTTTCGCATAATGCGTGAGGCGAAGGATGAATATCCAAACACCTTCGGACGGAACAACGTGTCCACCCTACTGGTGATGGGAGACGTGGGGAACGCGACGGTTGTGGAGGTTGGCGAGAACATCATCACGCAGACCGCGCTGCAGTCCCTCCTCTCAAACCTTCTGGAATTCATATCAAAGAGGGGGAAGAGCCGCAAGTTGCGGGGCGTTGTATTCATAGAAGACGCACACAGGATCGTCCCCAGGGTGAGCTCTCCCGTTACAGATGCCATTGTGAGCACGCTGGCGCAGCTGAAGGACTACGGCATCGGATTCGTTTTCGAGGCGGAGGACGAGATCCACGTGCACAAGACGCTCGCAGATCTAGCCGAAACAACGGTTCGAACGGTGAACGACGACGAAGTGGGGGTACGCCTCCTCACAAAAAGACCGTACAGGGTAAAACTCAGGCCTTTTGCCTCCGGTGTCACCGTATAATGCCCATCTCCCTTAGCTTCTTCTCCACGAGCTCCCCAACTTGCTTATACGTAACGAACTCGAGGGGGTTGACGGTTTCCACAATATATTTGAGCTCCGCTATGTCCTCGGAAGTCAGGGTCTTCTGCAGCTGACGTTTAAGGTAGTCAACATCCTCTTGCATCTTCATTATGTCTTCGCGCATGTGCAGGATTTGGTCCTGCAGCTCCTGAATCTTGGACTCGTCTACGGAGGAACCGCTGCCCAGCTCCTCCTTCATAGCATTCAATTTCTTGCTCAGGGCAAGGAGGTTTCTGGCAAGGATCCTCTCGTTTCGTTTTATCAGCTTTATCTGCTGGGCGATAAGGCGGACATTGCTGTCCAGCGCCTTTATATCGTGCATAATGCGCATGATCACTTGAGAGGTATCCCTTCCGGCCACGTAGAAATGGAGGCACAAGGACTTAATATAGGTGTTGCTCCTTTGTTACCGATGCGCGGTGTTATCATAGATGTTGACCACGACATATCTAACCGCGACGAGACGGTAATACGCCTCTTCGTGACGGACGGAAAGCAGTGGAAGATGTTCATGGAGAAATACCGCCCCTACTTCTACGTGGTTGGCGGCGAGCTGGATACGGTGAAGAAGGCCCTGGAGGGTGCAGAAGGCGTAGTGTCTGTGGAGAAGGTCCGCAGAAAGGTTCAGTGGGAGGAAAGGGAGGTACTTCTTGTCAGGGTTCGCCATCAAAAATACATACAGAGGCTAAAGGAAGCGATTGAAGAAAGGGGCGCCGAGTGCCGGGAGCACGATATACCTGCGGAGAGAAAGTACCTCTACGAGAAGGGCATCGCACCAATGGACGTGGTAGAGGTGGAGGGAGACGGGACCTGGCTGAGGAGCATAAGAAAGGTGAATGGGGAGCAAGAGCTGAAGGTAGCCGCAATAGATCTGGAGATGTACGCTCGGGACCGGATGCCGAACCCCCAGCGCGACGAAATCATCATGGCATCCTACGTCGACTCCGGCGGCAAAAGGCTCGTCATAACAACGAAGGAGATAGATGCGCCCTTTGTAAAAAAGGTGGAGACCGAAGCGCAGCTCATCTCCGAGCTGAACAGAACGGTACTGGAAAACGACCCAGACATCATACTCACGTACAACGGGGATGGATTCGACCTGCCATACCTAAAGGAGAGGGCGCACGTTCTGGGGCTGAAGATACCGTGGGGCAGGGATGGAACCGAGCCGCGTATACGCAGGGCAGGGGGAGGGAGCACAACGGTGGATATAGTGGGCAGAGCGCACGTGGACGTCTTCAGGATCGTTCAGTTCATGGCCGGCGTGGGTGCAATAAACACCTTCAAGTTAGACCTGGAAAACGTCTACAAGGCGGTGCTCGGAAAGGAAAAGGTAAAGATAGAGCACAGGGACATTGCGAAGGAATGGAGGGAAGGGAACCTGAAGCTCCTCGCGACGTACAACCTCCAGGACTCAGAGGCGTGCTACGAGCTCGGTATGGAGTTTCTCCCGCTCTATGAAGAGCTCGCCAGAATAACCGCATCGAACCTGTACAACATCGTGCGCATGTCCACATCTCAAATCGTCGAGTGGAAGCTCATCCTCGAAGCATTCAGGGAAGGCAAGCTCGTACCAAAGAAACCGAAGGAGGAAGAGGTTCAGAGGCGCATGATGCACACTTACGAGGGCGCCTTTGTGAAGGAACCGGTTCCGGGACTTCACGAGCGCATAGCCGTCCTCGACTTCCGTTCGCTCTACCCAACGATAATCATATCCCACAACGTGGACCCGGACACGGTCAACGCCCCCTACTGCTCGAGAGAAGACGCGTACGTCAGCCCCGCGGGCCATTACTTCTGCAAGGAGCCAAAGGGCCTCCTGCCAAAGATGCTGGAGGAGGTGCTGAAGGAAAGGTTCACCCTGAAGGACAAAATGAAGCGTATGGACAGGAAAGACCCAGAGTACAAGATAGTGTATGCAAAGCAACAGGCACTGAAAATCATTGCAAACAGCGCCTACGGATATCTGGGATTCGCACGGGCCCGCTGGTATTCGAAGGAGTGTGCCGAGGCGATAACAGCGTGGGCAAGGAAGTATATACGGGACGTCATGAGAAAGGCGGAGGAGTTCGGGTTCAGGGTGATATACGGGGATACGGACTCGGTCTTCGTTGTCATTCCGGAGGGCTGGGGACTGGAGAAGGTATTCGAATTCCTTGAAAAGGTGAACGCAGAACTTCCAAAGCCCATGACGCTGGAATTCGATGGATACTACGTCCGCGGGATATTTCTGACAAAGAGGGGCGGGAAAAGAGCTGCGAAAAAGAAGTACGCGCTCATAGACGAGAAGGGCAACCTGAAAATTACAGGCATGGAGTACGTTAGGAGGGACTGGGCAGAGATTGCCAAGGAAGTTCAGAAAAGGGTGCTTGAGCTTGTGCTCGGGGAGGGAAAGCCTGAGGAAGCCGTGAACTATGTGAAAAAGGTCATTGACGAGATAAGGGAGGGTAAGATACCCAAGGAAAAGCTCGTAATATACACCCAGATTCGCAGAGACCTTGACAGATACGAGGCGAGGGGGCCGCACGTCGCAGCGGCCATGAAGGCCATGAGACGGGGAATAAAGATAGAACCGGGCATGATAATCGGGTACATAATCACGAAGAGGGGAAAAAGCATATCTGACAAGGCGGAACTCGCTGCCTTCGTAGAGGAGGGGGACTACGACCCCGAGTATTACATAAACAACCAAGTGCTTCCCGCGGTGATGCCAATACTAGAGGAACTCGGATACACCGAGCGCGACATAAGGAAGGGAAGCGCGCAGAAAACTCTGTTTGACTTCACATAATCGGAAAGAAATATATACCGGAAACACGTTGTAAAAACATGGCAGCCAAAGGCGTAACCACCCTTGCAGTTGCGATTCTTCTCCTCATTAGTACTGCCCTCGCCTCGGGGGGACAGGGTATAAAAGTGGTCGTCCACTCACCATATCAGTATGAATACGATATTGTGGATGGCAAGATCGCACTCACGGTCTTCGTAAACTACACGGTACCCGACAGTTGCCACCACCTCACCACAGATGTTGAGCAGGGAGCAACAGAGGGAAACTACATTGTGAAGATCGTCGAGGAGAAAATACCCGGGGACGTGGTGTGCGCGCAGGTAACAAGGAAGATTCCCTCCATCAAGGCAGATGTTCCTATTCCAGAGGGCGCAGATACGGTACACATATACGTGGAGGGCATCTCGAAGGCGTCAACACCCGAAAACCTCAAGGAGCTCAAGTGCTTCGTATTAAACACCGAAATACAGAAGCTCAGGGACGAGGTGAAAAGATGCAGCACGTCCGAGAAGTGTGAAGAGCTGAAGAAAAGGCTGACAGAAAAACTGCTGGCCTATGAGGAAATCTGCGGCCCCGTGGAGAATAGCCCACCCGAAAAACCCGGCAACCCAGTCGAGAAACCCCCGAAAATCAAAATACAGCCGTTGCCCATCAATATCGACATAAAAAACGACGCGGTGGTCATCCGTAGCAGCATGGTGGATATAACGGTAAAAACGGATGTGAAGCTGGAGAATGGCAAAATCATAAGCGCACCCAGCGGAAAGCCAATAAGCACGGATATTGAGGAAATAATCACAAACATAAGGAATAGAATCGGAGGAAGAGTAAAGATAACAAACGCGGAAATCACGGATGATGGAAAAGGGCCTAAAATTGTAGCACATGTAGAAAAGTCCGGCAAGATACTCGGCATAGTTCCCGTCACAGTGCATGCCGAAATAGTTGCAGACGCAGCGGCGGGAGAAATCATAAATGTGGTAAGCCCGTGGTGGTCCTTCTTTGTGTGGTAGAATCTACAGATAACGAGCAAGCTCCCGCGGACGCCTCACAACTATCTTTCTCTCCCTCGCAAGCCAGAAGGGCTCCCTCTTGGGGTTGCCCGCGACGATGGCAGGTATGCCGTCCCTGAATTCAGTCTGGATAATCTTCGCCTTCACATGGGAAAACATGGGCTCCCTGTGATTCTCATCTGTCCCAACAAACCGCACGGGAACGGGCAAACGCTCCACGAGGTGCTTCAGAACGATGGACGGGGTTGCGGAGAGTAGAACGATTTCATAGCCGGATTCATGAAGCTTCTGTAGAAAAGCTAGAGACTCCTTGGGGAGCTTTGCCTTTTGAGCAGCCCGGCGGGCAGCCTCTTCAGCCTCATCTTCACGCCACGACTCGACAAGATCAAAAAAGCGGTCAGTCGATGCATCCTGGAGAAAAACATAGACGGGATATAGGAAGGAAAAGGGGTAGAGAAAGAGGATATACGCGCTCTTTATCAGGTAAAGGATAAAGCGCCACTTGCTCCGCAGGTATATGCGGCGCGGACCCTTCTTCAAGAGCTCCCTTGCAAAGATAGTGCCGAGATTTCCGTCCACTATAGTCATGTCAACGTCCACGAATGCGTAGCGCTTCACAGCAATCCCTCAAAAGAGCGTTGTCTGCTCCGAACGAATACGTCGGAAGCGATGTTCTTTTAGGTATGCGTACACCCTGTCGACAAAAGCCCTTACCTTCTCAGGATTCGGAACGTTATCTAGGACGTAGCGCTCCACGATGTCGTAGCGCTTAAAACGCTCATTCAGCTCCCGCCATGGTATGCCCTTAAGCATCTCGGCAACGGAAGCGTCAAAGGGAACCTGTCCCTTCATCATCAGCACCGCGATGGCGGGATACCCAAGGTATCCACGGTAAACAGAGCCGTTATCCGTGGAGGACACCGCATCCCCCCGGACAACAACATGGTACCGCCTGCTCCCGTCGGAAGATATAACTACCGCCTCATTCTCCGAAATCATGTGCACCCTGCCGTCCGCCACTGCACCAAGAGCCTCGTATATCTTTATCCGCGGTGGCAGCTTCCAGAAATCACGAGACGTAGACAATGTACATCCCCCTCTCCGGATCCGTTCTTATTCTGAAGGTAACGTACGTCGGCCTCTTAACAATTATCGCATCCGGCAGAACCTGAATATACCCGGAAGAGCAAGGTTCGCATCCCTTTGGATCCATCTCAAAGCGGATTCTCCCGGAAAAGTACGAGGAAAAGACCTTGAGATACTTTAGACGTTCCTGCACCTCCTTCGATATTGCGCCCACCGTGATGCTCCTGTCCACGAAGTACCTGCCCACAAAAACGGAGGCGTCCACGTTAACGGGGGTTTTGGCAATGGCGCGGCCGATACGATCCACGGGGTCGGGCAGCGGGATAAATATCTGAAAAGCTGCCACGCCTATGAAAACTAGGATAAACGCGTGCTTTATACCGGCCAGCACGCTACCCTCTCCCGCAATGCCCGCGAGAAGACCCGCGAATACGGCCTCTATCACAGCAAGGTGGAAAAATATCGCGGTGAGCTCATCCTCCGGCATGGCCTTTGCAGATCCGACGCCCGTAAACCCCCCCAGAAGCCCGCTGCCCTCCGCACCCGCGAAACTCGGCATTGTGGGGATTTCCGGCAGGAGGGCATTCACGAGAAC
>CAZAKL010000001.1:0-30567 GCA_964486025.1 uncultured archaeon | reverse complement strand
CACCCGCGAAACTCGGCATTGTGGGGATTTCCGGCAGGAGGGCATTCACGAGAACAACGATTATGATGAGAAATATTATGTACACGGCGTATATAGTGCTTATAAAGCCGCTAAACCGCGTCTTTCTCTCTTCCTTGAGCGAGTGCATCTTTCCCGCGTCTTCTGCCATGGTGTCGAGAATCTCGGAAACTCCGCCGCCTGCCGTATAAGCCTCTATAATCAAATCCACGGACGACCGAATCATCTTGCTGCCGGTTCGCTCCGCGAATCGCCGCAGGGCCTCGTCAAAGGGTACGCCCCACGAAACGTAAGTGGCGAGACGGCGAACATCCTCCGTCAGGGCGCCATAGTTTATCTTGGAAACGTTAACAACAGCCTGTGGCAGCGATAGACCCGCCCTCGTACCATCTGCAAGGTCTTTGAGAAACTGGGGGAAGTAATACTCCTTGTTCTGGACGAGGGTGTACTGGTAGTATATGTAGCTCCCCACGGGGATGATAAAACCCATTACAGCCACAAAAACAAGGGTGTAAAAGTACGGGGTATCCCTGTAGTTGACATGCGCGTAGACAATAACGGAAATTGCGAAAACCAGTGCCAGCACAAACACTATGGCGAACTCTCTAATGACCACGCGCCTCTTTCCGATACGCAGGCGTATCTCCATCAGAGTACCTCCCGGGGCTTACTTAGATTCGCGATTATTAGAAAACCAATGCCAACAAGGGGGAGAAGGAAGTATATTATGAAGAGCAGGAAAACACGGGGGTCCATTCCAAATACCGTGCCGCCAAGCATGCTCATAAAAACTATCATAATGACGCCGGTCACCGGTGCCAGCACGAAAACGACCATGAACACCTCAGTAAGGACATTGAGCGTCTCCATCGCTTTCCTTTCCTCGCGCTCATGCATCTCAACCAACTGACGGGCCTTCTCCGCAAGGTACTGGCGCAGGTCACCACCGCTCCGAAGTGTGGAAACAATGCCCCAGAGTATCTCGGACCACAGCTTTGAAGGGGAGTAGCGAGCAGAGTCAGCTATGGCCGTGTAAAGATCCTTGCCAAACACCTCCACATCCCTGACGATGTACGCACATTCCCTGGAAATCTCTCCGTAGTCCTTAAAGCGGGTGAGGGCCTTGAACACCACTATGGGCGGAATCCCTGTGCCCGCAAGGGTTGCCATGTGGGTGACAGCGTAGGCAAGGCGGCTGTCTATCTCGTCCCGGCGATTTCCGGCAACGTAGCCCGGGTAGCTCCACAGCGCAGCCCAGACGATGCCCGAGAAGGACACTGCAAGTATGAATGCAACGGTTACAGACGTTACAGAGTTGTACCTGTAAACACCTGCAAACATCGCCGCCGAAACAGCGAAGGAGACGATAAACGTTAGAATTGTCAACAGAAGGATGCCAGAAACGTACTCCTCGACTGTGTACGGCAACCTCGCAATCTTTAGCCGGTCGGATAGCTGCTGAAGCCGTGCACGATACCTGTGAATGTGTTTTCCAAAGAGCCTATATCCTATTCTCATTACCGGCTTCAGCATAGCCTATCTCCTCCAGCAAGCGCTCAGGCTCCTTGTAATACCGCGCAATTACCCTGCCAACGTCCCTGTAATAACGGATATTGTTGTCCTTCATCCATTTCAGCACGTACGCCCTCCTGCGTAGCTCCCCCCACACACTTTCAGGAGATATGCCACGCTCACGTATAATCTTGTCAAGCACGTAGCTCTTATCGGATGCGAACTCGAAGCGGTCGTCACCCGGCAGCCAGTGGGCGAGCTTGTTCGTAACAGGACGGCCGGACTTCATATCAACCGTAACCACTTCGTACATCTCACGAACACGGCGAACATCGACCGAACCGACACGCGAGCGGCCCATGAATAGGATTATATCCAGCGCGTGCAGGAGAGATGCCGGGAGAGAAATCGGAGGCGTGGTGAGGCGGTCCACGAGTGTATCCATATCCTCCGCGTGGATTGTTGCAAGACCCGGGTGCCCCGTGGCCATTCCCTGGAAGAGAACGTATGCCTCCTTGCCTCGTACCTCACCGACAACGATGTAGTCGGGGCGCTCACGGAGAGCCGCCTTTAGAAGGTCGAACATCGTAACCGCGCCGGCGCCGTCAATGCCTTCCCTCGCAATTTTCTGTATCCAGTGTTCGTGGGGGAGGCGAAGCTCCGGCGTATCCTCAATGGATACAACCTTCGCCTCAGGGGGAATGAACAGGGACAGGGCATTGAGCATGGACGTTTTGCCAGATGCAGTCCCGCCGGATATCAGTATAGACTGGCGGTACTCAATGGCAAGCCAGAGGTACGCGGCGAGCAGGGGCGGTATTGTGCCGAAGTTTATCATATCCGTAATCGTGAGGGGGTCCTTTGTGAACTTTCGGATGGTGAAGGTGCTTCCACGGGTGGATATGTCCTTTGTAACGGCATACGTGGCCTGTACACGGGACCCGTCGGGAAGTGCACCCTCGAGGAGGGGGTTCGCAACAGAAACGTGCTTACCGCACATCTGCGCGAGCTTCACGATAAAACGGTTAAGCTCCTCCGACGAATCAAAACGAACATTTGTCTTGAGAGAGCCATACTTGCGATGGTAAACATATATGGGTATGCCCGGGCCTATGCAGGAGATGTCCTCGAGCTGGGGGTCGCGCATGAGGGGTTCTATGCGCTCAAGACCGACAAAATCGCGGATAACATAGTACGCCAGCTTCTCTCTCTGCGATGGCGTCAGGTCAAAACCGTACTCGTCGACAACCTCCTCGAATTTATCCCGCATGTACTTCTCGGGGTTGCCTTTCTGGGATATATCGTAAGAGCTCACCTCAATGAGGTCGAGGAGGAGGCTCTTTATGCGGTCAAGGAGCTCCTCCTCATCCTTCGTAAGCGGCGGCTCAATAACGTCGTAGCGAACGGCGCTTTCTTCCTCATGCCAGTAAATATGTGCTTCCGCGTGGGGCGGGATGAGAGGATACCTCTCGTTGACGTCCCTGAAGCTCGGCGGGGTCCATTCCACAGGAACGGATTCCCGCAAATCCTCAGGGAGAGCATGCAGAATAACAGGGGTGTTCTTCAGTATCTCGCCTTCCGCCGAGGAGTTACCAGCATTGAAATCGTCCACCTTCAGCTCGTCAAACACGATTATTGGCTCCACAGGTTCCGTTGCAGCCTCTACAACATCCGGAGTTGCGGAAACGGATGAATTAGCACCGACATCCTCGAATAGGGGTACAGAAGCCTGTTGCGTCGCCGCAGAAGTTTCAGGAGCTGTCACGGATTCAGGGGACGTTACCTCGCCGCCAGCTCCCCGCTCCCCCTCGCGAGAATCTCCGGACACGTCAAAAGCTGGCAGGCCCACTGGCGTGGCAAATGGCATATCGGAAGGCGAAGAGAGACCATGTATAAGGGCGAATACATCCTCCTTCGCAGCCTTCCTGAGCAGTCTCCTTGCCGCACGAATTAGCCGCTTATCCACATCATAAAAACGCTGTCCTCTTTTTTATTCGAATCGTCACAAAAATATACCTGTGGATGACCCCGAAACAATAGGAGTAATCCCCGATGGTAACAGACGCTATGCGAGGAAAGTCGGAATCCCCCTCGAGCAGGGGTATCTTCGCGGGGTGAGGAAGGCCGAAGAACTCATGGATTACATTGTGGAGAGAACACGGACAGAGAATGTCTATTTCTACACGCTGTCGCTGGAAAATCTACGGAAAAGGTCAAAGGCCGAACTCAGCCTCCTCTTCAAAATATTCGAAAAAGAGGCGAGGCGAATTCTGATAAATAACCGCTGGAATGCGCGCGTGAGGTTCATGGGGCGTATTCGCGAGCTGCCGAGCAACATACAGAGAATGATTAGAGACGTGGAAAAGAACACGGAAAGCAACAACGGACCCACAATTGCTCTAGCAATGGCATACACCGGAATAGCAGAGGTAGTAGACATGGTGAAGCGTGTTGCAAGGGATGTTGCTGAAGGCACGCTCTCGGTGGACGACATTGACGAGCAGACTGTATTCTCCAACCTGTATGCCCCCGACGTCCCCTTCCCCGACCTAATCATACGAACCTCGGGAGAGATGCGGACGTCCGGATTTCTGCCAATCCAGTCTGTGTATTCCGAACTCATTTTCTACCCGAAGCTCTGGCCAGAACTGGAGAGGAAAGACTTTGACATAATCTACGAAGATTTCAAATCAAGAGAGCGGCGCTTCGGAAAATAAACCCTAGAAAACCGGGCGAGAGTAAAAACAGCGGGTCATCCATGTCCCCTCGCTCGGACAGTTTCTCATCTATCCCGTATTCCTCTACCAAGCGCAGTAGCCGCTCCGAGTCGACGCGATTGAGATAACTACGAGCGACCCAGTGGATTAAAAGCCGGGGGTAAATATACGTCCTGTGGAAACGCTGATACAAACAGATATCTCCCGAAGCTATTGCATCAGATAGAGCGTCCGCCGCACGGAGCCCGTAAGATATCCCCCCACCAGTCGTAGCCTTGGTCTGCACCGCAGCATCGCCCACAAGAGCTGCATTCCCGGAAACCACCCGAAGCATTGGCCGGTCTACAGGAATCGGACGCGCGCCCCGAAGCTCCAAGTTATCGTACCCGAGGCGCCGGGCAAAGGCTCTCAAGCGCGCAAGGACCTCCGAAGAATGCGCCGAATCCACGCCCAGGCCCACTTCGGCAACCCCCTCCGACCGGGGTATTACCCACGCAAAAAAGCCGGGAGCGATGCTACTGTCAAGGTAGACATCCACGTAACTGTCGAACACCCCCTTGACAAAGCCGATTGCCCCCATAATGTAGCGCGGAGCCTTCAGACCCAGTGCCCTGCGCACGCTGGAAGAAAACCCATCAGCACCCACAGTCACGTCTGCTCGCTCCCCCGTCCATCTCCGGCCAAACAGGATGCTCGCACCGGCGGACTCGGCACGCTCCGCAAGGTCACTGTCCAATACTCCCCTATCAAAGACGTACGCAACCCTCCTCCGCTCCACAAAAATTTCCTCGTTACCTGCATGAATCCGGGCGCCATGGACCACGTTCTCCTCCAGCCCTTTCAGACCGAACCGCTTCACGGTTCTGCTGCTCAGCAATCCGCTGCAAACCTTTCGCGGAATCCCCTTCAGCTGTTCAAAAACCGTGACGGATATTCCTTCCCCCGCTAACCGCTCGGCAACACGGAGACCGGCAGGTCCTGCACCAACAACCAGAACGTTCACAAAAAGAAAGGGGAAGGATATTACTTTATCCTCTGCTGTGCGCTAACGACGGACCCGCCAGGCGCGTGAACATCTATTATAATACGTGCCGGCAGTTCCGTGCAGGACTTCGCATTGGTGGCGTTACAGTCCGTCGAGCTCGCCAAATCAAGGTCCTTCTGCTCGGCAACAGGAATCGTTGCGGTCTGCTGGCAGCGGTATACTGCATTCACTTCGCCCGTTGCAGCATCCTTCACGTAGAACGAAAACTCACCGGTAATTGGCTCGTCGCCAATGTTCCTCAGCACCACGTGCAGATGGTGAGAATCGTCACAGTACACCGACGCCACAGCAATGCGCTCCTTGCCTACTGTTCCTGCGCCGCGGGATGCCTCTGCCTGGACGGATGCCTGCATGGACATGAACCAGGAGTAGGCAACCACTGCCGCGGCTATGGCCACGGCGACCATGAGGACCGTTGCCACGACGGGAGATACACCCTTCATCCTTTATCACCTCACACGCTGCTGGATGCTGGCGACAGCGCCACCGGGCGCCATTACCTCGACAACGACAACGGACTGGTCAGAGGGTATCGTGTTGCAGTCGGCATTGCCAGTCTCCCAAATACTGTTAAGCTCCACCGTCGTGGAGCCCACGCTTCCTGCAGGCACGTTGACATCCTTGGCACCGGAGTAAAGAACAACGCCGGTGGCGGCATCCTTTATGGTAATGGTGTACTGTCCGTTCACGTCTTCGTCGCCCATATTCCTCAGGACAATCTTGAGCTCGTCGTTATCGGTACCGCTCACCGTAACACAGTAAACAGAGTCTATACGGATGCGCTCCTTGCCTACTGTTCCTGCGCCGCGGGATGCCTCTGCCTGGACGGATGCCTGCATGGACATGAACCAGGAGTAGGCAACCACTGCCGCGGCTATGGCCACGGCGACCATGAGGACCGTTGCCACGACGGGAGATACACCCTTCATCCTTTATCACCTCACGATATGCGCTCCTCGCGGCTCGCGACGGACCCGCCCGGTGTTATGACCTCCACGATAATCCTGTTACTCTGGGTGTCCGCCACCTTGCAATCCTGCAGGCCAGAGACACCCGTAACCGTTAGTACCTCCGTGCTCCCCTCTGCTATTGTTTTCTTCGCAGTCTTCGAATCTATGATTTTGCCAGTGGCCGCGTCCTTGACGTTAACTGTGAACAGAGCGTCGGTAAGTGGCTCGTCGCCGATGTTTCGCACGTATATGTTCAAATCATTGGAATCGTAGCACTGGACAGCCTCGACCACGATGCGTTCCTTGCCCACTGTTCCTGCGCCGCGGGATGCCTCTGCCTGGACGGATGCCTGCATGGACATGAACCAGGAGTAGGCAACCACTGCCGCGGCTATGGCCACGGCGACCATGAGGACCGTTGCCACGACGGGAGATACACCCTTCATCCTTTATCACCTCTCGAAGAAAAAGAAGTTTGGATATATAAACTTTGCTCAGGTCACCTCCTTCTCATCACGGGTCAGCCTGCCCGTTCAATCATCATCGCTGAAGAAAAATAGGGGATGGAGATTATAAGCGAATAACCGTATAGTGCTTTCCAAGGAATGGCAAAAGCGGGCGCTTTACCTCCACGGCGAGTTCTCCCGTTTTCGCTATGCGGTCAAGGGCCTTTTTTACTATGTCCTCCCTCACGCCCAAATCCTCCGCTATTTCATCGGAAGTTTTTACCTCGCCCTTCTTCATCCGCTTGACAATCTTCGCAATCTTCGTGGCTGCCGCAAGAACCAAATCACGCTCAGCAAGCTTTGACAGCTCCCGACGCGCTTTGCTCCCTGCCTTGCCCTGCGCCTCTGCCTCCACGGTGTCAAGCTTCTTCTGTATGCGCTTAACGAGCCTCTCTATTTCCTTCATCGTCCTCGCAGTGCGAATTATGCGGTCCGAGTGGGCGGCAACGAGATGCGCGTGGGCGGAACCGGTTCTATCGGCGAGGTCCTTTGCCGCCGACTTTATCCTCTTGGCGTGGGCCTCCTTCACCGCCGCTACGTGCTTAACATGCGCTGCAGTTTCCGAAACGGGGATGACTATACGCTTCACGTCAGAATGATGGTTGAGGAGCAACATATGATGCACTTTACCCTCCTTAACCGCCCTAATCTCCGATTCCACGACCTCGCGAAGCTTTTTGACCTTCGACCGAATCTCATCCAGCTCGTCAGAAAGGCCTGCCTCCCTAACCTCCCGGGCATAGGCGCGGAGCGCCTCCATATCCTTTAAAATCCCCTTGAGCTCGCCCTCGTCGAGTATTGCCCGGGCATTCTTCACCGCGCTCGCAACACTGTCAACAACCCTGTAAATATCCTCCAGTTTTGCCTTCACCGCCTTGACGTCCGCCTCTGAAATGACGGAGGATATCTGTGCTATTTGCTCCTCTATTTCCGCAAGCTCGCGGTTGGCAGCGGCCTGGTCCGCGCGACCCTCCTGAACGGCACGCTGCAACTCATCCAAACGCTTAGATAGTTCCGCAAGCTTCGATGTGGTGTCGTACTTCTTTACTGCCTCGAGGATGCCCATGAGCTCAGAGTGAATCACGGACATTGACTCCTTGAGCGTCTGGATGCTCTTTATAACTTCAGAGTCCCGGTGTTTGCGCAACTCGCGGTTGGCGGCAATTATCTGCTCGCGAAGCGTATCAAGCTCCTCTTCCAGCCGCTTCTGCATCTCGACGAGCTTCGCAGGCGTCTCGGAAGACTTGGCTTCAAGCTCAGATAGCTTCTCATCTAAACTGTGGAAGCGGGCAATAAGCTCCGCCACATCCCCTGAGTGCTCGGTTAGCAGGCCCGTGTTCTTGTGCATAAGGTCGGTAAGCGCCACAAGCTTCTTCGAGATTTCCGAAAGCTCCTTGCGGACGGCGGAAACCGTGGACTTTGTGACGTCCTCTTCCAGCATCTTCTCAAGGGCAGACATACGCTCGTCGATATGGTCGACATAATCCTTGAACAGCTTGTATTCCTCTTCCTCCTGCGCAGATATATGGGTCAGCGTCTCCGAAAGGTTTGCAAACATATCTTGCAAGGATTTTTGGAGCGCGGCTAGCCTCTCTGCATCCTCCTCGGATGTGGCCACCTGCAGCTGGTGAAGCGTCTCGATTATCTTCTCGGTACGCTTGGTGAGCTTCTGAATCGCTTTCTTCCTCTCGTCCAGGGACCCGGCAATCGCCTTGTTCACAGCGTCAATGGCGAGGTTCAGGGATTCTATTTCCTTTTCAAGAAGTTCAAACTGGTGCTCCATCCACTCCCTATCCTTTTCGCGCTCCGCAACAAGGCGCTTTACTTCTACCAGCTCTGCGCGAAGCTCCTCCAGCTCGGATAATTTCTCTTCAACGGATTCAACCTTGGAAACAACTGTCGTTGTGCTCTTCTGTATCTCTTCTGACAATTCCTGCGGAACAGACGAAAGGGAAGACTCCATTCGCGCCACGTGCTCCTCAACAACGGACTCCACGTTCTTCGGAACGTGGTCCATGGATACAATGAGGGTATCCATGCGGGCGCGAAGCTCGTCGATTTGCTTTAATTCCTCGGATATACCGGCAAGCGACGCTTTAAGAGATTCCAGCTCCTCGGCTATGGACTCGACCTTCGATTTTACTGCTTCCACACTTTCGCTCTTCGCGGTCTCGCCCACGTCCTTTTTTATATCTTCGAGTTCCCCCAGCACAGACTCCAGCGAGCGTACCCTCTTGTATATCGCTGCAAGGCGCCTGGAAAGGAGCTTTGTCTGGGCTTCTGTTGCAGATTCGACAGCGGATTTCAGGGTAACCACATGGTCGTATATCTCCGCATTCTTCCTGTAGAGGTCGTCAAGCCCGTCGAGCTTTTCCAGTTTGTCCAGATTCTTTGCCTTCTCCTCAAGAAGACTCATACGCTCGGAAATCGACGGGAGAATATCGGATAGCTTATCAATCTTAGGCGCAAGGGGAGACAGAGACTGAGAGACGGATGAAGAGACGAAGGTCTTGAGCTCCTCGATAGAAGAACGAATATTCTCGAATTCGGGGGGAATCGCATCTACCTTTTTCCCGAGCTCCTCCAAAAGCTTCAGGTGGTCCTCTATCTCGGAAATACCATTGGAAACCTCTGTTAGCATTGTTTTTATCTCTTCTTCGTCACCTTCCTCCTGGGCAGCGCGGAGAAGAAGCTCTACGAGGGCGTCAACCTTTCTAAGAAGCTCCTTGCTTTCACTGGCAAGGCGGCGGATATCCTCCAGTTTCTCCATCTTCTCGTCTTCCTCAAGGGAACTGTAGAATTCCTCCAACTTGAGCTCAAGTTCGTCGGCGCCCATCTGTTTCTTTTTCTTCTTCTCGGGAGTGGCCACGATGAAATAGGGCGAAACCAGCATATAAATATGTCAGAAGAGGCGAAACTACCGGACAGTGGTTTCATATAGTTCCAGAAGTTCCTCGGGGGGTATCTCGAAGGGCCTGCGGTCATCTTTGTATCCCAGGTTGGAGAGCTTCTTCCGCTTACTGGAGAAAATGGACGTAAGGAACAAATAGTACCCAGAAAGGTCGTCATAATCCCTTACCTTCGAAAAGACAAAGCCGGCAACGCTGCCGCGCGGATGCGGATAGAAAGCATCGGCAGGAAGGCGGTAAGCGTCATCCACGCTGTAGAATGTTTGTAGAAAAGCGGCCGCGGCGGAGTACTCCTTCCAGCCTGGCTCCGCGGTCAAGGAAAGGACAACGCTCTCACGGGCGACGCCATATATGCGTTCATAGCCGTGCAGAATGCCCCGTACAATTATTTCCTTTGTACGCTCCGGAGGCGTTTCGACGAAGAGATTCTTTCCCGCGGGAAAATCCTCCGGTGGATTCTCAAGCACGGCAATGCCAGGATACTCGCGCCGCAGAGCGGAGCGCATGGGCTCGTCATCGAGGGCCACGCCCCCAACATAGCGGAAGATAAATCCGGGAAAGGCGTGGGGGAAGACAACATCACCGAACTCGGCAAACTCTTCGAGGAACTCCGTATCGACAAGCACCTCCTTGCGAAGAAGGGAAGGGGGGATTCGATACCGTATCATAAGCTTCCGCAGCTCAGGGATAAGAAGCATGGCCTCACCGTCCGGGGGGACGGGCGAAGAGGTAGTACTTACAGGGCTCCGTGAGCTCCTTCAGGATTCTGTGGACAATGACCTTCACGGGGTCACCGAGAAGGGGAACACGCTTGCGGATGTCCTCGAAGGACTTAAAAGGCTCCTTTTCCCGCTCGTCGAGTATATGGAACAGGTGCTTCTTGCCGATGCCTGGCAGAAGCTCCAGGGAGTGGAGACGAATCGTTATGGGCCTCGCCTCGTTGAAGAAACGCACGTACTCATCCTCCCGCTCGAGAACGATACGTTTGATTGCCTCTTCCAGGTTAGACTTGGCAAGGGATGTCAGCTCGTCATATGATACTCTTCCCTTCACAACGCGGACCTTTGGCCTCTCCCCCTTCCCAATAAAAACCTTCTCAAAAATCTGGAGGTCCGCACCGTCCTTGGGGACAACTTCAAGGAGTGTATAGTACCGAGTACCCAGAACCTGGGCGATAGGTGTAGCCCTCGGGTCCGAGGGCTTGCCCATTGGCAGATAGTCCAAAACGAGGGCGTAGTCCTCCTTCATGTCCTCCCCTAACTCCTAAGTACCTCGAGAATCTTGTCATAGAGATCCTCTGTAACGCCCTCTTTCTTTGCGAGAACCGTGTAGAGGTCAATCTTATCCTTAGGCCAGACGTTAACGATTTTCACCGCAAGCTCATCGGACAGACCCATTTCCACTAGCTTCTCAACGGCCGCGCGAGCCTTTTCCGCATCGACATGGGCGACGCGCTTGACGTACTCCATTGTCGCCTTCTGCTCATAGGTTGGCTCGCCCTCCACGGACTGAACTATCTCCCCCGCCTCGGGAACGGTGATGGGTTTGGAGGAGATTATTTCCTTTCCTATCACGCGACCACCCTCTTCAGGTGGATTGGAAGGGCGAGCAGTATCTTTTCGGCGTTACCGTCGCGTATTTTGACCTTGTACGCTGCGCCCTGTGTCCCCACCACGACGCCAACGCGGCCGTTGAACCTTGGGTGAGGACGGCCATCCTGGATGCTCGGGTGAATGTCTATGACGACGCGGTCGCCTTCATGGAATATCTGGAGCATCCTGGATATCGTAACGGGCGGGGTCTTGCTCCTCCACTTCCTCAGCTTGTGACGGGTCTTCCTGTGAAAACCTGCTGTCTTGCGCACCATGGCAATCCCTTAAAAGAGAGTTATAGGAAGATATTAAATAGATACGCATGGGCTTCGGGGCGACCTATGAGCTGGCCATTGTATTCTTCGTCGTGGTGGCGGGACTTCTTTTCATTGTGCTGAACTGGACGTTTCTTTACCAGCCGATACTTGAGCTGACCATTTTCTTTGGCATCGTCGTTCTCATCTACGGCTTCGCCAAGAAGAGCTACGACACGCTTTTCTCCGGCGTGCTGTTGATAGTCGCGGCGCTCGCAATGCTAGCAGCAATGCCCGGAATCGTGCCGACAGCGCCGGGAATGGGCATTGTCCTGAACGTCACCTGGCCCCTCACAGCGCTCATGACGACCTTCTACTCGCTGGGGCCCATCGCCCTCGGCCTGCTCCTCCTTTTCCTCGCCTGGCTCCTTTCTAGATAAAAAAAAATCCTAAGATTCCGCCATCCGAACGCGCGTGAACAATGAAATGGTCAGAAGGTGTGGCCGGCCCTCCGAGCGGGGGTTCATGGCGTCAGCTTACGCACCGACCCTCCGCCCCGCGGCTCTAACAGCCGGCCGGTATTAATGGGGCATTAATAATTATGAAGGTTCGGTACCCGTACCGTGCAAGTTTTTTACGATTCACAATCCGAACGTCATACTGAAAAAGCAGGGTGCCCTTTTCACAACATGCTGTCGTGGGGGCAGGTGCGAAGAAGCTACGGGCTGGAGATTTCGAGCGAACCGGTGATGCGCGAGAAGCGGGGGAGGAAAATCGTCTTCTGGTTCCGCAGCGACGGCAACGGTGCTGTGGCAGATTTAGCGGTTGTCCTTAAAAGCAAGGGCGCTCCCGTTGAGCTCATATGGGACGAGAATGAGGGCCTCGTGGGCATTTGTCTGGATCGGAACGGAATTCTCTCCTAAACCCAAACCTTTTTGCCCGCCCTCAAAAACCGAATTTCCTCGGCTGCAATTCCCTGGAAGGGAAAAATCAAACTAACCGCCTAAATAAAATGTGCAAAATGAGTGGGCCCGCCCGGATTCTCACGACCATTGCATTGTTCACGCGCCGCCCTGCTCCTTGACTTCGTCAAGGTGCGCCCGACTCGAGGAGTCGGTGCGTCTTCGCTGCCGCTCGATAGGCCATTGAGTATACGGGGCTGAAAGCCTCGTTATACGAACTCGCAGCTAAATGAAATGTGCAAAAACGAGTGGGCCCGCCCGGATTTGAACCGGGGACCTTCCCCCTGTCAAGGGGACGTCATAGCCGGGCTAGACCACGGGCCCATGGCCAAATTCTTTGGCCGGACGACGGTGAGTGGGGCATTTCGCTTCGCTCCAGCCCCACGCCCCATCACTTGCAGTTACCATGCTAAAGGGAGGGAAAGATTTTAAGCAGACTCGACAACCACCCGCTCCACGTGGTAGTCGCCGGGGAGCTTCATCTCACCGCGGCGGAATGCCTCCTTGACAACGTTGTCGGCGGGTGCCTTCAGCCAGACCTCAAATATGCGGAGGCCTGGACGTGCCTGAACGGCGCGGCCGATTGGTTTACCAAACGCCTTGGTCATTCCCTTCTGAAGACGGTCTGCACCCGCACCCGTGAGCATTTTGTTCTCACGAAGCACGTGGTGAGGATAGACCATAAGACGGAAGTAGTAGTTTCCTTTGCCTATTCTGCGCTCGATGTAACGGTTAATTGCCATGCGGGCCGCTTCAAGCGCGTTCTCACGAATCTGGAGCTTGCTATCGCAGACCAAGAAGTACTTGTACTTGTACTCCGGAAGCGGCTTGCCCGTTCGGAATCTACGAATTCTAAGACCGGGCACACCACCGATGTAGTTCCTCTCAGGCCTGCGGACTGCTAGGCGAGTATACGGACGCTTGTGCCTCCTGTAGCACCGTGCAGGTCTTAGAGATGCCATGACCATCACCAAAAGACGCTGCAATATTTCAGGGGGGAACGCTTTAAATCGTTTATGAGGGAGCCGTTCCGACAGCCATAAAAACGGGGGAACCATTTGAATAACGATGCGACGCCTCCTTCCCATACTGCTGCTAATGCTCATCCCGCTCACCCATGCATACATCCTCGTATACTCCAACGGGTTCGACTATCGGCAGAACTACGGCAGAGACGTATACATAAACGTCCAGTCAGTAGACCAGATTGTAAGAACGTGGCAGGACTGGGGGTTCTCCGACGTACAGGCAGGGAGCAGAATCGACCCCAACGCCGACGGGATTGTTGTCCTTGGGTGTACAAAAATAGACGACGAAGACCTGCAGGCCCTCGAGGAATACATCAAAAACGGGGGACGGGTGGCCATCGACCTGTTCTGCCCGGGAAAAATGGACGACTTCATGTACCAGTACGGGGTCATTCGCTCGGAAAAGCCGTATCAGGGAACAATCCTTCAAAAACTCAGCCTGCCATACGCGGAAGTTCGCGGATTCCCCGTAGACAGGCCAATCATCATGAGGGACACTCCCGTAAACTCGAAGTACGTGAAGATGATATACGTTGGCCCGTCATTCACCAAGGTGGGAGATACGTTTTCCGATGTCTTCATCACCCCCACGGGGCAGTCAGTCGCGTTCATTGGTGCAATAGGGAATGGAAAGGTCTATGCGAGCGGCTGTCTGCTCTGCTCCAACCAACTCCTCATGGCGAATATACTTGATTGGTTAAAAGACGGCAAAATCGATTTTCCCAGCTTCGAAGTAGATCGGAGGGTCTACCCATCTGTCAAAAAGGTGGGGGAGCCCTTCTACGACGAGATTAGAATATCTGTGCCGCCGGAGGAGAAACAGTCGCTGGACATAGCTGTGGCATATCCGTACAACGAAGAGGGGTTCTGCAAGCTGGTTCCCGTGCAGGAGAGGGACGTACAGGGCAACACGATAGTTTTCAGATTCGAGTACAAAGCGGATGAGGCAATGAGCTGCAATCTTGCTCCTGTAATCGTCTCAATGACCTGGATCAGCCCGGAGGGAAAAATAATTCGCGAATTTAGCATTCCGAGCGAGTACATTCAAGTAATCGCCCCAAAGTTCTCCATTCCACCGAACCTCCTCCCGTATATCGCGCTGGCAGGGATAGCTATCCTTGGGATCGTCGGATGGGTGCTGTGGAAAAAGCGCGAGGAAAGAAAGCTCAAGGAAATGAAACTCCACGTAAGAGCGCTGGAGCAGGGGTTAAAGGACCTGCAGAAAAAGTTCATGACACGCCAGATAACGGAAGATGTCTACAAACGGCTCACAGAGCGGTATCTCGCAGAGATAGAAGAGCTAAAGGCAAAAATACAAATAATGGAAGAACAGAAAAATAGGAAGAAATCTAGCGGCGGCGCATCTTAAAGAAGTAAGCTCCCGCAGCAAGCACAGCAACCAAAAGCACTAGCACCGCCAAAGTCTGGCCGTTACCCCTTTCCAAAGATATATACTCCGTATGTTCAAAGTGGGAACACCCCGGAACGTCCGCGGAAATTGTGACGGAGTCTACAGCCCTGTCATAGGGAACGAAAAATACATACTCCATTGTAGCTGACGAGTACTGGGGGGATACTGCATCATCCCCCACCACTACAGAAAGTGTCGGAATTAGCAGGGGGTGCCCGTCTGAGTCCACAACCTTGAAACGGCCAGCGACATATTCCTTTCCCCCGATCCTCGTCAGTTTCGCCGAAAAAGCTGCCACCCTGAGTGAACATGGAGCAAAAAGAACGGTGGTAGTCGTCTTCGGTATCTCTGTGGCTCCCTCTATCTCATAGTGCCGCACATCAACCTTGCCGCGTTCCGCACGCAGGTATATGCGAAGGATCGGGTCCGGGTTTATGAAAACAACGTCTCCACGGATAGAGGAAAATGTCTGTGCAGTAGATTTTGGAATATTTTCGTCCGCAGCCACGTAGCCGACACCCTGCGCCACGAAAACAACAACCACGGAGTTATTCTCCAAATACGCCAAGCGATTTACACGAACCCTGTCGTTACCCAGTATGTTCAGCTCGGCAGGGATGTATTCGCTCATACTCGCACCGGGTCGGATGTATCGTATCTTCACACCGGCGGAGAGATGCTCAGGAGGAATGGGATCGGTACAGAGGTAGGGGCCAACGGCACGGTAAAGGGCATAGAGGGGGGCAGTGCTGTCCAAGGGGTGAATATAAATTTCCTCCGCAGGAAAACGAGGCCGAAGAATGCAGAGAACGCTACCTTCTGACGAGGCCGCGGCGAGAGAGGATGTAATAAACAGTGCGCTCAGGAATACCCATACTGCGAGCAATCTCAGAGGCCCTCTCCCCATGTGTATATCTTGTGCATATCTCGTTAATAACGTCTTCGGAATACTTTGGCGGGCGGCCACGGGAGCGCCCTGTTGGCACGACCTCCACACCAACCTCTCTGAGCGCAGAAATAACGCGACGGGAGGTCATCTCGTACACACTGCGGGGCACCCGAATCCGTTTCAAATTGGGAAAACGCTGGAGAAGAAGTGTGGCAAGGTTCGATGAAAGACGCCTGGGAATATACACCTCCTCTGCGTTGGATGGATACTTACTCAGATCCATTGCGGCCCCTCCTCAGGAGCTCCATGAACTTCCTGACGCGCCGGTCTTCCGAGAGCGATGCACGGACGATATCCACCGCTTTCTGTATGTCTGCAACGGGAACGCCATACTTATCAGACAGCTCGGGTATGCTAATTCCGCGGCGGAGGTGCAGGAGCGCAAGGCCCACGTGCGCGGAGGGGATGTTCAAAACAGATTCCAGATACGTTTTCTCCCGCAAGAGCTCGCCCTCAGTACCGAGAAGCTCCATAACTGCCTCTGGCGTGGGCGGCAGCCCCGAGAAGAGCGGGGCGTTCCGGCGCACACGCTCAGGAGTCAGGAGATAGTAGTGGAAGAGGAAGTCGTGCAATTCCTTCAAGAGGAGCTCCCTGACATGGCTGAAACGGAATGCCCTGCGCTTCCTCAGCCCTTCAATTATTTCCGGGTCCACATCCCCGTCCTTCAGGAACCCCGCCTCCTCCAATTCCTGAAGAAGTTCCCAGAGACGGTCGGGACGCTCACGTATGCTCTCCAAATCATACTTCCGCACAATGGACTCGTAGGCAAGAATTCTATCATAGTTCTCAATCGCTCTTCGCTCCTCCTCGAGAATCCTGTTCCACTCCCTTGACAGCGCCTTGTTCAGAAGTGTTGAAACGAGAACCTCCGTGGATATTCTATCACCGAATATGCCCTTTTCCGCCTTCTTCTGCTGGACAAAACCCTCCTCATCCACTTCCAGACGCTCTTCACGGACGCCCAAATACTCGAGAACGTCGCGGTAGACGGCGAGAACCGTTCCTCCGTAGCGCTCGAGGGATGCAAGGTACTCCCCACCGTACGGCAGAAACGGCAAAAGCTCCTTGAAGATGCCATGCTCGAATATGCGAAGGGCAGCACGGTTTGCGATGTATGCGGCGCGGGCACGGTCGTAGGTTATTTTTCGCAGCTCATAGGCGTATCGAAGCGCCCGCAACTCAGGAAGTACCTCCCTCCTGTCCTCCTTATCCATGGTCTTGAGCGCCTCGTGAAGGTAATGCATGAGGTCCATAACCGCAAAACGGGGGTTCTGGAAGTGGAACGCTGTCATTTCTTCCCGGAAAAACAGGAGTTTACGTATACGTTCCCTCGCCTCCTTCTCATCCCTTGGCGGCTTCCCTTCTATACCGTCCAGGTAAGCGTTTACGGCACGCACCAAATCTGAGGCGCTCTCGAAATGCTCCACAATACCACATGAGAGGCAGAAATTATAAAAACGTATGGAAAAAAATTGCAGAAGTCATGGCAAGAACGCCTTCGCTTCCAGCTTTGCAGGCGTGTATTCCTTCGTTATGTAACGGAAGTACTTGGAGGACGTTGCTTCCAGCTCCATCTTGAAGCCCTCCTTCTCCATAAGGTCGAACTCCCTGTGCCACGCCTTGTGCTTAAACCAAGGATATCTACGCATCTCTTTCAGACGCTTCCGGTCCTGGTCGGTGAGTTTAATCTTAACCTCCTTGCCAAAGTTAAAATCGTGATAGTCGCTGATAGTCAGGCCCAAAAACCTCGAATCAGGCGTGGCAAGCGTGGGCGACAGATATGAAAGGTTTATAGAGCCCTGTTTGTAGACAGAGTATATATACCATCCCCACGGGTCCGCGTCCGTCATCACATAGACAGGAAGTTTATGCTCGTAGTGCAGGCGGTGAACAATTCTGCGGGTTGCGCGGTCAGGCTGACCACTGCCCGTAATAATTATGCAGTTATGTTTGTCCCAGAACCGGTCCTCGTGAAAGCGTGTCCAAACAGCGTCCTTCTCCACAACGAGTACGAACTCAGCTTCCACCTTCTTTATTTTCACCCTCTCCGGCTCTGCAATGGGGGGTATTGCCCAGCCACCCATACCAACATCTTCCCCGTCCGTCTCAACGATTCTGGGCTTGCCCCCGTCCGGGTCGGGAACAATCTCCTCTATCTGGACGGGGCCGGCAAGCTTGCCCTTGCCCCCCTTGGAGAACACGTGCATCTGCTCACGGACAAAGCCAAGCATGGTCTCTAGGTCCTCTATCGCCTTATCAGACTCCCTCTGGTCGTCAACTGTGTTCTCCTTTGTCCCGGGAATGGTGTGCTTTATACGGTAATAAACATCACGGAGGGATGTGGTGATGCCCTCCGCCACAAGGTCCTTTATGGAAGCGGCGACGAGGGATGTCTGGAGGAACTTCTTTGCGTGACCAACGTTGAGGAACTCTCTTTTAGCGACACGCTCCCCCATCTGGATTATTCCCTTCTCCTCGTCATAGTAGACGTTGGAAAAGGTTCTCACGGGCACTTCCATATACACGCGTTTCTCCGTCTGGGCGGTCTGAATAATTTTTTCTGCCCACTCACGGAGACGGCGAAGGATTGCCTGATCCGTCTCCCGAAGACCGCTAACAAGGGAATCATCACTCATTCTTCAGCCCCCGCACCAATCTTAGCCTCCAACTCCTTTAGTTTCCTATACCTCTCCTCCAGGGCGGATGAGAGGATTGCATGAATCTCCTTCTGGTCCTTCTCGAGTATCCTGGCAAGCGCGGCTGAGAGCTCGGGCAAGTAGTGGTCGAGAATGCGTTTCTTTGCCATGAGCTCCTTCATCTGGGAAACCTTTGACGTATACTCCTTTATCCTGCGGCCAGCCTCCATCAACGCGTTTCTAATCTCTGTAACGACCTCTGGAACATCGGCTATGGCTTGCTTGCCCGCAGAAACGTAAGGAATGTGCGTTGAGACGATGTTAACGAATATAACGATGTTCGCCTCGTTGAGCGACTGGACGCCGTACCTCTTCCAGTCGATGGACTGCACAGCCTGGGTGATTGCGCAGGCACCCTGCTCGAAGAGAAGTGGAGCCCTGTTGGCGTAGCGCATGAGCTCAAAGCCCTTTATATCACCGTCCATCGCCACACCCACTTCAACGAGGAATGGGATACCCCCAGAATAAACCTTGGGCTTTCGCGTAACCGTGGCGACGTAACGGGGTTTGAGGTTTGCACGGAGGGACTTCTTTATCTGCTCCTCTCCGATTGATATCAGAACATCCGTAGAAGGCGCGCGGAACTTCATCTGCTTGAGCGCGTTAACAATCTTCTCCGCCTCATGCCATTGAAGGTCTGCAGGGTTCTTCTCGAGAAGCTCCCGACCCACAAGCTTCTCCAGTTCCTTTGCAGACTTGTCGCCGAAGGCCTCCAGCTCATTCTTGAGCATGGAGGATACCTTTCTGGCCTTTGTGACGAAGTGCGCAATTGTCATGAGGTCGTCCACCGTGATTCCGAGGGGGTGGGGTTTACCCTCCTTGGCCATGCGAATTACTTCGAAGGACGTCCTGTACCAGACCGTTCTCGTCCCGTCCGGCTCGATGAGCGTAATCTGAGCGTGGGGGTTTGCGATAGCCGTTCTTCGAATATACTCGTAGGCGGAATACTTGGAGTGATTGTACGTTACCTCCTTCATCTCCACTACGACTTCCGTACCCCTCCAGTTTCCCTCGTAGCTCTTACGGTTCTTGACTATGGGCTCATTGCGCTTAACGTCAATCATGATATCCATTTCCCATATCCTTCCATCGCCCCGGCTCGTCTTGACGTGCACTGGCTTACCCGTCGTCATCTGGGCAAACATTGTCACGCCCGCGGCACCGATACCCTGCTGACCACGGGTGGGTATCATACGGTGGAACTTCGTACCCGCGAGGAGCTTACCGTAAACCTTGGGAGCAATGTTCGGGGGAATGCCCGGCCCGTTATCGCGGACCTTGAGGAGATAGTGGTCGTCTCCGAGCTTCTGAATTTCAATGTAGAGCTCCGGCAGAATGCCCGCCTCTTCACAGGCGTCCAGAGAGTTGGAAACGAATTCGTGAACTGCAGTTGTGAAGGAGCGTATTTTCGAGGAAAAACCGAGCATCTGTTTGTTTTTCTTGAAGAATTCAGCCACAGAATGCTCCTTGAATTCCCTAAACATGTCCTTCTCGGCCATTAGTGAACACCTGCGAAGGAGACAGCTCGTATGAAGATGAAACAAAGGGTTTAAATACAATCAGTCCTCAACGGCAAAGCCCAGGTCCCTTAGAAGTTTACGCTGTTTTCTCTTGCGTTGATTCATTTCTAAATCCCTGAATACAACGTTATGGGGGGAGCCCTCCCCTACCAGTCGCTCTATGGCGCGGGTGGCGAGCTCGAGCCCTTCCTCATCGCCTATGATGGATACCGTTTTGCCGTAAACGCGAATCTTCGTGCCAGTTAGCGCCTCTAGCTTCTTTCTGGCGGAGCCTTCCTTGCCGATAAGGCGCGCCTTCTGCCTGTAAAGGGCTGAACGGGACCGACCCACCAGGTCCGTAAGGTCAATGACCTCAAGGTACCGGTCGTCGGCGAAGAGCTCCATGGCAGTTCTGTCGTCAAAGCCGCGCCCGATTGCCTGAACAACGAGCCTGGCCTTGTAAAAGTTCTCGGGAAGCGTTTCCCTCTTTCCAACTATTTCCACTTCGCCGGATTCAGAGTCCACATTAATCTTGACGTCTGCTGCGCGCTCTATCTTTTTCCTTGTTCTGCCCTTCCGCCCGATGACTGCCCCTATGCGGTCACGGGGCACCTTCACGACGTCGCGCATCTGAACATCGTTATCTTCATCGCTCATTCTGCTTTCCCCTCGTTTCAAGAATGGTGATTAGTTCTTTAACGCTATACTCCTTCCCAAGGTCGGAGAGTATCGCCTGGAGACGCTCCATATCTCTCCTGAAGAACTCCAGGGACATGGGGTGCTCCCACGGGACGCCCTGACCGAGGTCTATGATAACGGGGAGGTCTTCCCGGACAAGTATGTTGTACTCGGAGAGGTCAGCGTGTACAATGCCGGCACGGAAGTACATGCGCCCAAGGGATGTCAGAAGCTCGTCAATGAAACGCTCCGTATTCTCGGGCAAATAATCCTTGAGGCGGGGCGCCGGCTCGCCACCAACGCCGACGAACTCCATGAGCAGCACGTTGTTCCTTGACACAATCGGGTACGGGACTGATGCACCCGCGCGAAAGGACGACTCAAGGTTCTTGAACTCCTTCTTTGCCCAGACGTTAATTATCCCCCTTCTGTTCCTCCGTATGCGGAAAAAACGGGGGTCCCCGTCCAGATACTTCCACATGTGACGGAACTCCGTAGTTTCAACGCGGTAAATCTTGACAGCAACGTATTCACCCGAAGGGTCCAGCGCGCGGAAAACGTTTGCCTCCTTGCCCGTGGATATGACCCCCTCGAGCCGGAGGATGTACCTCTGCTCCATGAGTTTGTAGATGGTGCGGAGAGTGAGGACGTCAAAGACCTCGTTCCGAACCTTTCGCATCTCCGCCGAGCGCTCTCCGTTCTCCCAGCGGGCAATGAGCTCCTCTACCCGACGGATGTCATACATACTCAGAACACCATACCGAGATACGGCTCAAGAGCCTTCAAATATCCCTTTTCCCTTAGCTTCTCCACCTCAACGGGGGAGTACTTGTATATAACGTCACACTTGTCCTTCTCGTACTCCCAGAGCTTAACAATGACCACATCTCCGACACGAATCCACATCCTGCGCCTGAACCTTCCGGGGATGCGTGCGGTGCGCTCCTTTCCATCCTCGCATATAACCTTGAGGTGGGGGCCGCCGACCTTCATGTCCACAATGGCAAACATCTCCTCCTCTTCGTGCTTCGGCTTCCTGATGCGGGAAGCGTCAATCTCCTGTGGCTCCTGCTGCACTCGTTTCTTGGCCATGTAAAAAATTAGCGGGCAGGGGTTTAAAAGAGTCCGATTCGGTAGATGTTCAGGTGGGGGACGCCCTCAACACGTCTGACAAAACGCCACTCCGCGAGGCCCTCGTCAACGGCAAGGGATATGCACCCCTCTCCCACGAGGGATATTATATCCGCCTCCTGCAACATCTCCCGCAGTTCCTCTTTCCCGCAGCGCCCGCCGCCGTAATACCCTTCAGAAACGTTCAGAACGACCTCCCCTTCCCTGAATACCCTTCCAAGAAGCTCCTCATCGCAAACGGCCAAGACAACTGCCCGTGGCGTTCTGTATAGACGGTAGGAAAACATGAAAAGAAAGGGAGGGAGAATGATAAAAATCAGATTTCAGGTATGGGAGAGACAGCACCGCACGCCTCACACTTGAGCATTTTGACGCCGCGAAGCTCGATGAAGTGTGTGTCCGGCTTCCCACAGACGGGGCATATGACAAACTCCTTTGCGTACTGCTCAACCTTGCGCTGGACAGTAGCGGGACCGAAACGGCCCTTCAGGCGAATCGCACCTCCCTCTATGGAGCCAGTGGTACCCAGTTCGCGTGTAAGGTACTTGAAGAAGTGGTTGAAATCACGGCGGAATATCTGAGCAATCTGGGCGGCGTTACGTATGAGCGTTGTCTTCCCGTGAATCTCCACCGCTGCACGGGGCATTTCGAATCGCGCCGGCTTCTTTGCCTGCTCTGGGAGCTGGGCATAGAGCCGGTCGAGTAGGAAATCATACTCCAGTTCCTTCGGACGTGCTACCATTCATCTCCCTCCAGGTCGAGCGTCTCTACCTCCATTTCCTCCTCTGCGGGGGACTCCCCTTCCTCTTGCTCGCGCGGGGCAGGGGTTACGGGAACCTCCTCTTCAGTTCTTGGAACACCGAGGACGAATGCGATATTCTCGAGACGTCTCAGCAGTTCAACTTTGGGGCCGACGATCTTTAAAACCTCGCCTACAATCCCCACTTCCCCGTTCCGTTCCCTCAGACGGCCCACCACATCGACGCTATCGCCTATTTCAACGGATGCAGCCGCGTCAACGAGGGGGTCGAAGAAGACTGCAGACGCTGTCCCGCTCAAATCATCAAGGGTGAGGCGGACATACTCGTCGCCCACTATTTTGTTCATGACGATTCCCCAGACATGCACGCGCTTAACGAGCGCGCCGTTCTTCAAACGGAAGAACTGGATGCCCTCGCGCTCCTCTGGCTGAGCATCGGCGAGGAGAAAGAGAGGAACATGGTAAGCGGTGGCTCGCATCAATAAGATTTACACCAATCCCATTTAAAGGTGGAGTTCCATATCTCCGCATGAGGGTTCTGGAGGCAAAGGCAAGAATCGTCCTGAACTCCAAGGCGCAGCCCACGCTCGAGGTTGTATTCAAGGGAGCCGGCTGGATGGTGTCCGCATCATCCCCCTCCGGCACGTCCGCCGGTTCCCACGAGGCGCAGGCATGGCCAAAAGCAAAAACAATCGATGAGGCCGTCAGGAAGTCCGCAGAAATTCTTGTACGCCACGTCTTCCCCGAAATCGTAGGAAAAGACATTGAGCCAGCGGAAGTAGACGAGATACTCGAGAGTGTTGACGGGACGGAGCGGCTGGAGAGGATAGGGGGAAACGCGGCGCTTGCCGTATCCATCGCCTCCGTCAAGGCGTTCGCGTGGGAGCAGGAGTTAAACTACTTTGAAGCAGTTGCCGAGGCGTACGGCTTCGAGCCGAGACCCGTGAAACCGCTGGAGAACTTCATAGGCGGGGGGGCCCACGGTGGTTCTACCGACATCCAAGAGTTCCTCATGGCGTTGGACGTTGAAAACATGCGGGAAAACATTCTCCTCCTCGCATGGGCGTACAGGGAGCTGAAGAACATGCTGAAGGACAGGGACCCGCATTTCGAGGGGGCACTCACCCTGGAGAGCGCATACGTGACGAAACTGCCCACTGACGCAATTCTCGAAACAATGGAGCTTCTCGGCGACGTCCTCCACGACTCAGGGTATAACTACTACATCGGTGTGGATGTTGCAGCAAACGAGATGTGGGACGGCGAGAAGTACGTGTGGAAGAAGGAGGGTGTAGAGAGGACGCCCGGAGAGCAGTCGGAATACATAGAAACGCTGGCAAACAGGTACGAGCTGGACTACATAGAGGACCCGTTCTACGAGGATGCCTTCGACGACTTCAAGGCACTCCAGAGAAAAGTAGGGGGAACGGTAGTGGGGGACGACCTCTTCGTAACAAATGCGCACCGCATAGAGAGGGGGAATGGCATAAGGGGCGCTCTCATAAAGCTGAATCAGGCGGGCACCGTCTCAAGGACCGTCGCCGCCGTCAAAACCGCCCGGCGGCAGGGCATGAAGGTTATCGTCTCGCACCGCTCTGGGGAGACGGACGATACATTCTTGTCCCACTTCGCGGTGGGCGTCGGGGCAGACTTCGCAAAAATCGGTGCAGCGGGTATAAGAACCGTCAAACTGAACGAGCTGCTTCGCATCCACGAGCTACTCTGACCTTCTCTTCTTCTTGAACCGCCTCCATCTATACAAACCGCTGAGCGCCCTTATTGCATCCTCAGGTGCATCGTAAGCCGGAATCCCCGCCTCGTTAAGTCTTCTTATCGCCTCCTCTGTCTTCTCGCCGCCCACCATCGCCACGACCAATGGTTTTCTCCCGTCGTAAACGCGTTTTATACCCTCTGCAAGCTCAACAGGGTCACAGACAGCGGTCTCACAGTAGAGGAGGGCGATAGAATGTATGTTCGGGTTTTCTTGGGCAATCTCTAGGGCCTTCACGTACATGGACGGGTCTGCCATGCCCGTTATGTCCACAGGGTTCCTGAATGAGCCGAAGGGGGGCATCGCCTTTTTGAACGCTGCAAGGTCCGGCCCGTCGTAGAGGGTTATTCCCTCCTCCTCTGCAGCGTCCGTTGCAAGGACGCCGATACCCCCGCCGTTCGTTATGATGACTGTGTTCTCTCCCCTGGGCTCCGGAAGCTCCGCAAGCGCACGCGCAAGCACAAAGGCATCCCTGACTGTCTTAGCGCGTATGACACCGACCTGCTCGAACGCCCCCGAGTAGACAAGGTCTGAGCCAGCGAGGGAACCGGTGTGCGAGGACGCCGCCTTTGCACCGCGCTCAGAGCGACCGGCCTTTATCACAACAATGGGCTTGGAGTTCCTCCTAACCGCATCCATGAACGCCCTGCCGTCGTGAACACCCTCCATGTATATGACAATGACATTCGTGTTCTCATCCCTGCCGAAGAAGTCAAGGAGGTCCTCATCAGAAACGTCTGCCTTGTTCCCCACGGATACGACTGCGGAGAGGCCAATCTCCTCCGTCTGCGTCCAGCCCATTAGCGCGATGCCGAGGGCGCCGGACTGGGATATAAGTGCTATCTTTCCCTCCTTTATCTCCGCCGGCCCGAACGTCGCATTCAACCTTCCCGGCACGTAGGCAACGCCGAATATATTTGGGCCGAGTATGCGCATTCCGTACCTCCTCGCTATATTGACGACCTGCTCCTCCAGCTCCGCATTCCCCACCTCCTTGAAGCCGGAGGAGATTATGGCTACGCCCTTCACGCCCTTCCTGCCACAGGACTCAAGCACATCGGGGACGAACCTGGCAGGGACAGCGATGACTGCAAGGTCCACATCCTCCGGAACATCCTCCACGGTCCTGTACACCTTTCTGCCAAGTATCTCCCCGCCCTTCGGATTTACAGGGTAGACGTTTCCGGGGTAGCCGAAGGAAAGGATGTTCTTGAGTATCTGGTAACCTATCTTCTCGGGGTTGTGGGACGCGCCGATTACCGCCACAGTCTTCGGCCGGAAGAAGAACTCCATGCAAAGAATTGGTCTTTTCAGTTAAAGGAGTTATCGTTGCTACGAGCGGGTGGTTATTGACCAAAACTGCAAATTTTCCGCATGCCCATTTTCTCAGTATATTTATACGCAGGTTCGCTCCACTAATTATGATGTTCGTAATAGCCCATAATAGGCGGGAGGGCTCCTCGTCCGTCCACTTCCTGCCAGAGGGGGGAGTCATCCAGATGGACGAGAACACCCTGCTCGCCAGAATGGGCAACACCGTCATCGTTCAGACGGGCAGGGATAAATACACGATAGATGCGCCCGGCTCGCTCAACATGACCGAAAAGGTGCTCCACTTTGTTCCGTTTGAGGCGATGCTGAACACGGAGGGCGAGAACGCAATAGAACACCTCCGCCGTCTCGAAGAGATTGCGTGGTCAGAGGAGATGCCAAACGAGGTACGCCGCTTCATACGAACGTTCGCCGCACTTTACGGCCTGAGAATTCTGGACAACGTGCCCATTTCCTACAAGGAGAGCGTTGCACTCACCGTCTCCAGACTGACGGGCGAACCCATCGGCAAGCTCATTTCCGGGAAGAATGAGATTGAGAGGAAGCTGGAGAGAGAGCTCCACGCACTTCTCCGCACAATGCGTCCCGAGTACATGAATCAGGCAATAAACACGGTCATCGCCGTGTAATGGCGCTCGACACCATGCTGCCAATGTACTTGACGATTTCGTCGGCGTTGGGATAGACCCTGGTTATGACGTAGCGTACCATCAGAGGTATGTGCTCCGGCCTCCCCTCCACGGTCGTCACGGTGGGCGTCTGATATATGCTGTCCTCCGGAGCCTGGCGCATTTCAATCGTCGGTAAAAGGGCGGACTCCGCCACACATTCATCGCGGGAGAGAACCATCTCGTTAGTCTCAACCACGTTCTCCTCGTTTGGAGTGGGAACGTAGACGTTTCTAATGCACCTGTTCCCCTCCACAAGCTGGAGTATCACAGTCTTCCCGGAGAATACAAGCACCTGCATGGCATAGGTCGCCGCGGTCCCCGGCCCCGCCGCATCGGTGTATGGGAAGTAAAGGCGGAGAACGACTGTATTCGACTCCGCCAGAAGGGCTGAAAACTCGGGGTCTGCGTGTATCTTTATCTTTCCGCCGTCAGCAGACTGGTGGATAATAAAGTACCCGGCAACCGCGAGGAAAACGATAACGAGTGCTGCCGCAATGTAGCGCTCCCTCTTCTCCATGAGCAGAACTGCACGGAAGATCTTAAAATTCAAAACAAATAGAAAGAAGGAAGGCCGAAGGCCCCTGTTAAACATCCTCTTGAGCTCAAACGGAGACAATCCGGTAACCGCCCGAATGTACCCGTACGCCACCTCGGACATTACCACCGTGTTTACGTAGCCCAGCATCAACACAATAAAAATGAAGTTGGGCTCAAAACAAATAGGGATCAATCGCTCCGTTTCAACAGATCTGCGACCTCCGACGTGCTGAGAACACGTATCTGGCGAATGTCCTTTAATCTCAAATCGTTGCTCCAAAGGGGAACATCCAAATCCATGGCGAGGGCCACAAACGGAACGTCTTTCGGGTCTGGACATATCTGCTCGGCATACTTGTAAGGATCAGACGCCGGTGATAGCCAAATGGGCACCACGAGCGAGCGAAGCACACTTACAGCAACATCAAACTCCGCAGCACTTAATCCAGTTTTCTTGAGTATAAGTGATGAGTATTTCATTAATTCGAAGTATGCAAAGTCAGCAGTATATAAGTCGAAACGTTGAGATACCTTAAAGATCAAACGACGAGTGAATGAATCTCTTTTAAAGAATGAGAAGAGAACGTTCGTGTCCACAACAAATGCCCTCATCTTGGAACCTCTCGGACATTTTTCCGCATATCTTCCTCTATTTTTTCTAAGATTTCCTCAAAATCTTCCTCCTTCAGACCATTTCGAGATAGCAACGCGTCTATGCGCTTAAAGGCAATCCTGAGCGAAGTAAGTCGATCGATATCAGCAGACATTCGTTTCACGTTTTCCGCAGCAGTGACGTCCATGATACAATTAGGGCATACTTCCATAAAAATGCAGCCGGGTTCAAAACAAATAGAAAGAAGGAAGGCCGAAGGCCTTCACTGGACGTTCTGCCTGAGCCAATACGCTTCGGGAACAAGCTTTATCCAGTCCACCCTTTCGAAATCTGAATCAAAGGTAGCGAGAGTGTTCAACCCGGCAGCCCGCATAGACGCGACAATTGCAGCATCATTTGGCAACAGACCGTAGCTCTTGACTGTTTCCACAATCACCCTAGCTGGAGGAATTGGAATCTCTATCACATTCTCCAATAACGTCTCAACAGGGGTAAAATCCAAATCGACGCTGGGAAATCTTCTCTTCAACGCAAAGGGCGAAAGCCCAGTTCTCGCTCGTATGTAACCATAGATGACCTCTGACACTACAGTACTGTTCACGTAGAATGTATTATCGCTCTCTACAACCTCCGCTGCGAGTGGGTCGTCCGCCAGGTATCGCAGCAACACGTTGGAATCAAGGAACAATTCCACCCTCTATCTCCTCGATAACCTTCTCCACTGCCTTTAGTGAAAGAACTCCTCTAACGGATCTGAGCCGCTCTATCCGGGCCATTTCCTTCTTAACAGCCCTTTCTACCACGTCCCTTGGCACCCCTTCGGGCACCTCAATTACCACGTCTGACTCGCCCATGATACAATTAGAATGTTACTTCCATAAAAATGCAGCCGGGTTCAAAACAAATAGAAAGAAGGAAGGCCGAAGGCCTTCACTGGACGTTCTGCCTGAGCCAGTCGATGAACTGCGCTGCTGCGTTGCGGGTGTCCGGTGCCTCCCAACCGGCGACGAGGACCATCTCCTGGCCGTCGACCGTGTACTTGTTGATGAGCACCTTGTCGCTGGAGAGCTCCTGCTCAATCTCTGGGTACTGCTCCTTTATCTTCTTTGCAACCTCGTTGGCGTTCCAACCACCGACAACGATGAGGTTGTCGGAGCTCGTAACCTCGTTGTCAAGTACGCCGAAGCCCACTGGGTTGAAGTCAACGACCTTCTCGTAGTAGGTGCCCTCGATCTTGGAGACGCCTGTGATGTCAACAATCTTGTACTTCGTGCCAGGTATTTCCTCACCAACACCGAGCTCCATCACGCTGGAGGACTCCTCTGTCTGCGCTGGTATGCCGAAGAAGACATCCACCTTCCTGACGTCCTCAGGCACGCTGATCTCCACGGTGTCGGAGGACTTCACGTAGACCTCCGTACCGTCCTGGAGGATTGCGCTGTCAGGGGCGCTGTCGGAGTCGGAGTCCGCGTCGAGATTCATGGTACCTGCAACCGTCACATCATCGCCGTCGTCACCGAGCTTGAGCTCCTTGTAGGTGTACTTATCCTCGTCGAGGCGCACAGGTATGACAACATCGTTGCCAGTACCCTTCAGCGTGTCGATGTTTATGTCAACTATGTTATAGTCGTCGCCGCCAGGCAAAATGTGGCTCCAGTCAACGACGACCTTATACGGGGAGTCCTTAGTCAAGCTGGAGTTGTTGCTCGCGAAGGCCAAGTATATCCTATCGTTCTGCGTGAGGCCAGCGCTACCATCGCTGTCATCAACGTAGACTGCAAGGTCTACGTCGTCCTGGTCAGTCACGTCAACAGGAATTGTTATCCAGTTTTTGAGACCTACCTTTCCCGTTGTCTCGCCGTCAGCACTGAACTCATCCTCGTCGCCGGAGTAGTCGTAGTCAATTGCCACCTTGAAAGTGTCGTCGGCGGCATTATAGTCGAATATCCTCACGGCGACGTCCTTGCCGTTCAGGAAGTCGCTGAACGTGTATATCTTGGAAGCGCCATCAGTGAAGTCCTTTCCAGCTACCTTGTCCTCCACGAGCTTCACGGTGACGGGATCGCCGTCTTTGTCAAGCGTCATGATGTCCTTGCCGTCAATCTTGAAGCTGTGCATCGTCTCGCTGGTCAAACCGGCAAACACAATGCCGTAGCCCGCGTCGCCGGGGAACATGAGCTTGCCGCCCACGTCAATGCCGTCCTCGGCGTCATCGTACTGGCTGTCGTCATAGACGACGTCGAAGGTGATGCCTGTAATTTTGTTGTTGTCAATGTTCACGGTGACGTTGAGTGCCCAGTCATCCACCGGGAAGTCGCTCTTGGAGCCACTACCACTAGTCAGGTCTATCGTCGTGTGGTCCGACTTGAGCTCCAGTTTAGCATAACCATTGTCGCCAGGCACTGCCTCCTCGAGCTTCACATCAACCTCGTCAAAGTCCGCAGTCTCACCCTCCTTAACTTTGTCCTTGCTGATGAGGTTGCCCTGAGAGTCGTAGAGCTCAAGAACCGCGTAGGGTTCGTCCTCACCGTAGACGCCGGCAACCTTGACTGTGTAGCCACCGAGCTGGACGGAGTCGCCGACGTTAACACTCTTCTCCTCAGAGTAGGTCGCGATTTCTATGCTCCCGCTACCGCTGCTGTCCACGTTGAGCTTCGTAACCTTGTACTTCTGGCCGAGGATGTCAATCTCAAATTTATCGAGAGTCTTCCCAGACTCGGAATAGGGCTTGCCAACAGGGATGTCAAGGGACTTGACCTCTGTCTTGAAGTGGATCTTGTCGTCGGGTATGACCATCTTCAGGGAGAACTTGCTGTCGTCCACATACTTCTTAATATCAATACCGTTCTTGTCAACGACAATCTTCTGTGTGTACGTTGCGTCGTCCTCATCCCAGGAGTCGTCCTTGCTTGCCCTGTACTTGACAGTAATGTCCTCGTTCTCCTTGAGCGTGGGGATCTTTGCCTTGCCGAGCTCCAGACCGCTGGGGAACTCGGAAGCAGAGTAGTCAAGCTTTGCATCGTCGT